>JBIJBH010000255.1:0-5721 GCA_044345315.1 Lysobacteraceae bacterium | reverse complement strand
GTGCTGCATGCGGCGGGGATGGTGTCGGACGGTTTCGTGCTGAAGAAGACGGAGGAGACGTTCGCGCGGGTGCTGGGTCCGAAGGTGCGGGGGACGGTGCATCTGGATGCGGCGCTGTCGGGCGTGGACGTGGACTTCGTGCTGTTGTTTTCGTCGGTGGCGGGCGCGTTCGGGAATGTGGGTCAGTCGGACTATGCGTGCGCGAACGGGTTTCTGGACGGTTACGCGCGGTATCGGAATGGGCGAGCGGACCGAGGCGAGGTGCGCGGCTGGACGCTGTCGGTGAACTGGCCGCTGTGGTCGACGGGCGGGATGGGGTTGTCTGCGGAGCTGGAGGACGAGCTGCGTCGGACGACGGGGATGCTGGGCCTGTCGACGGCGTCGGGTCTGGAGGCGCTGTCGCGTGCGGTGTGGGGCCGTTGGGAACGTTCGGTGGTGATGTACGGGGAGCAGGAAAAGCTCCGCCGTCTCCTTGCGTTCGCCGGCGTGGCGCCTGCGCCCGTGCACGTGCCGCCGCCGGCCGCACCCGCAAGCCAGGAGGCGCCCGCCGCGCCGCAGTCCGCGCGTAAGCCGGTCGCAGAGAGCGAATCGCTGCGGACATCCCTGCAGGAATGGCTGCGTCGCCTGTTCGGTTCGGTGATGAGACTGTCGCCGGATCGGATCGATGTGCGCGGTTCGCTGGAGCAGTACGGGATCGACTCGATCCTGGCCATGCGTCTCACCAATGAACTGGAAAAGACGTTCGGTGCCTTGTCGAAGACGCTGCTGTTCGAATATCAGACGATCGCTTCGCTGGCGAGTTACTTCGCTCGGGCATTCCCGGAAGTCGCCGCGCGCGAAGTCGGCGCCGATGGCGCAGGTGCCGCGCCTTCGTCGACGCCCGCGCGCGCGACGGCAGTCGTGCCGTCTTCGCCGGCGCCCTTCCGCGCGATGACGCCCCGGGTGTCGGCGCCGCGCGTGCTTGCGTCGAATATCGATACCGCCACGACCGGTGCGTCGATCAGCGACAGTCGGATGCGTCTCGACCGCACGGTCGCGATCGTGGGCCTCGCCGGCCGATATCCCATGAGCGACGACATCGAAGCCTTCTGGGAGAACCTCAAGGCCGGTCGGGATTGCATCACCGAGATTCCGGCGGATCGCTGGGATCATGGCCTGTATTTCGATCCCGACAAGGACCGGGCAGGGAAGGCCTACAGCAAGTGGGGCGGTTTCATTTCCGATATCGACAAATTCGATCCGCTGTTCTTCAACATCTCTCCAAAGGAAGCCGAACTGCTGGATCCCCAGGAGCGGCTGTTCCTCGAAACCGTATGGCAGACCGTCGAGGATGCCGGCTACGACAAGTCGACGCTGGCGGGAACCCGCACCGGCGTGTACGTGGGCGTGATGTGGGGACAATACGAACTCTACGGGGTGAACGCCCAGGCAGGAGGTTATCCCGCGATTCCGAGTTCGTCGTACGCGTCGGTCGCCAATCGCGTTTCGTTTTTCTTCGATCTGCGCGGCCCGAGCCTCGCGATCGACACCATGTGTTCGTCGTCGCTGACCGCGATCCACATGGCGTGCGAGGAGATCCGCCGCGGCAATCTCGACGCCGCGATCGCGGGCGGCGTCAATGCGAGCGTGCACCCGCACAAGTATCTGACCCTCAGCCAGGGCAAGTTCGCGTCGAGCGACGGCAGATGCCGCAGTTTCGGCAGCGGCGGCGACGGTTATGTGCCGGGCGAGGGCGTCGGCGCGGTCATGCTCAAGGCCCTGGAGGATGCGATCCGGGATGGGGACAACATCCACGCGATCGTGCGGGCCAGCGCCGTCAATCACGGCGGCAAGACCAACGGCTACACGGTGCCGAATCCGAACGCGCAGGCCGAATTGATCCTGCGCTCGCTCGAACAGGCCGATATCGAGCTCGACAGCATCGGCTACATCGAAGCGCACGGTACCGGTACCTCCCTGGGCGACCCGATCGAGATCGCCGGCCTGGCCAAGGCCTTCCGCGAATACGGCGATCGGCGCGAGCCGTGCGCGATCGGCTCGGTGAAGTCCAACATCGGCCATCTGGAGTCGGCCGCCGGTATCGCCGCGGTGACCAAGGCCGTGCTGCAGATGAAGCACGGCATGTTCGTGCCTTCGCTCCACGCCGAGACCACCAATCCGCATATCGATTTCGACGCCGTGCCCTTCCGGATCCAGACCCGTCTGGAATCCTGGCCGGCCTGGCAGGGTCGTCCGCGGCGCTGCGGCGTCAGTTCGTTCGGCGCCGGCGGCGCCAACGCGCATGTCGTGCTGGAGGAGTACGTCGCTCCGGCGGTCGCGATCGATCGCGGCGCTTCGGGCGTGCCGGAGGCGTTCGTCCTGTCGGCGCGGGATGTTCGCTCGCTGCTCAGGCTGGCGCGGCGTTTCTCCGGATTCGTCGCATCGCATGTCGATCTGGAAGCGCGCGATATCGCGTACACGCTGCAGGTCGGCCGCACGGCGATGAACGCGCGCCTGGTCGTGCTGGCGCAGAACGCCGCGGAGTTCGGCGATCTGCTGAAGCGCTGGATCGATGCAGCGAGCCAGGGCGACGGCGCGCAGCCGGAACCGGTCTGCTGCGAGGGCCGGGTGCTGTTCGGTCTGGCGAACGATCGCTCCAGCCATGCGCGCTTCCTGGTCGAAGGCGATAGCGGCGATGCGTATCTGCACGCGCTCCACGACTCGGGCGACGTCGGCAAGCTCGGCCGGCTCTGGACGATGGGTGTCGACATCGATTGGCGTCGACTGCGGCACGGGGGCCTGCCCAGACGGATCTCGCTTCCGACCTATGCTTTCGAGAAGCAGCGCTACTGGATACCGATGGCGGACACCCGCCTGCCCGAGCCGCCTCCGTCCTCCGGAAGGCCCGCCAGCGCGGCCCGAAACGCCGGTGCCGTCGAGAGCGCGGCCGAGGCGGTGCGATATGTCCGCCGCTGGCAGGACGAAGCCGCGCCCCAGACGAGTCAGGACGTTCAGACCGCGCCGTCGAACGTGCTCCTGTTCGACGGCGGCGATGACATCGCGCGCGCTGTGCACCGCGATGTTCGCGAGCGCGGCGCCCGCGATGTCGTGGTCCGGTTCGCCGATGGTTTCCGCGAAGCGACGGCCAATGTCTTCGAAGTCCGGCCCGAGAGCGAAAGCGACTTCCATGCGCTCGCGGCGGAACTGCAACTGCGCGGTTCGCTGCCCGATCTCGTGCTGCTCCCGCATGTGGACGCATCCGTCGGCGCGATGCCGTCGAACGTCCCCGGCGACGCCGCGCTCTGCGCCCTGATCAACCTGTGCAAGGCATGCATCGCGCTGCGTCATCCGCTGCGCATTCTGTCCATCGCCACGACCGAAGGCGATGCCTGGGCGCTCGAGAACGCAGCGCTGGGTGGATTCCTGAAGAGCCTCTGCCGGGAGCAGCCGAGGTTCGCGGCCAGAACGGTGTCGATCGTCGGTCCCGACGACGACCTGTCCGGCATCCTGCGCCGCGAATCCGTCGGCATGCCCACGGGACACGTCGAGGAAGTCCGCTATGGCCCGCTGCATGCAGATCGCCCCCGATCGCGGCAGGTCGGGCGCATGGTCCGTCTGGAGCAGGCCTCTTACGACGCCTCGCCGATTCCGCTCAGACATGGCGGCGTCTATCTGGTCACCGGTGGACTCGGCGGACTCGGCCTGCTGATCGCCGAGCATCTCGCCCGCCATTACGCCGCGCGGCTGGTGCTGGTGGGGCGCTCCGCGCCGAGCGAGGCGTCGCTGCGTCGACTCGACGGCATGCGCGCCCTCGGTTCGACCGTCGACTGCCTCCGCGGCGACGTCTCCCGTCTCGACGATGTCCGCAGTCTCATCCATGAGACCAAGTCGCTGCACGGCAGGATCGACGGCGTCATCCATGCGGCGGGCACGGTGCGGGATGCAGGGTTGCCGAACAAGACCGTCGAGGATGTGCGCGCCGTGCTCTCGCCGAAGATCGCGGGCGCGGTTCACCTCGATCTGGCGACCGCCGACGAGGAACTGGACGTGTTCGTCCTGTTCGCATCTCTCGCCGGGGCAGTGGGGAACGCGGGACAGAGCGACTACGCCTACGCCAATGCGTTCCTCGACGCCTTCGCCGAACGTCGTGCGCGGATGATCGAGCGGGGGGCGCGACGCGGGCGCACGGTCTCCATCGACTGGCCGCTGTGGCAGGAGGGCGGCATGCAGCTGACCTCCGCGCAGACCGACGCGCTCGCGTCCAGGACCGGACTGCTGCCGATGCCGGCCGAGATCGGCATCCACGAGTTCGAGCAGGCGCTGGCCTCCGGGCATGCCCATCTCGTCGTCGGATACGGAAACGCAGCGAAGATGGCGTCCTACCTGTCCTCGCATCGTGTCGGCGCGGGCGATGTCGTCACGCCCGCGGACCGCCATCCGCCCGCGGATTCGACCTTGTTGCCGCGCACGATCCGCTATCTCGGCGAAGTGATCGGAGCGGAGATCAAGCTCGATCCCGACGCGATCGACCCCGCGGAGCGGATCGAGTCCTATGGCCTCGATTCCGTGGCCATCACCAGCGTGAACGCGCGACTGGAGCGCGATCTCGGCGAACTGCCGAAGACCCTGCTGTACGAGAACGAGACGATCGAGAAGGTCGCGGCGTTCCTGGTGCGCGCGGTGCGCGAGCGACTGCTCGATCTGTTCGCCGACTCCGCTGCGGAAGAACCGCGAATCGATCCGTCTGTCGCGGCGGCGGCGCCTGCCGCAACCGCTTCGTTCGCGACTGCGACGACCGTGGCGCCGGCTGCGGCGATCGCGTCCTCGTCGGCCCTGCCTGCCGTCTCGGCGCCCGTTCCGGCCGTCGTCGCGTCGATCGCCGCAGCCACCGCGGTTGCCGAACCGGAGCGGACGAACGTACCGCAGGCCTCTGTCGACGATCGCCGGGAGGCGAGATCGGCCAGGATCGCGATCATCGGCATGGACGGCAGTCATGCCGGGCTGGCCGATGCCGAGGCGTTCTGGACGTGCCTGCGCGACGGTCGCGATGCGATCAGGACGATTCCATCCGATCGCTGGGACGCTACCGCTCATTTCGATCCGGATCCGGCGGCGGCCGCGGGCGGCAAGATCTACTGCCGTTACGGCGGTTTCATGGACGGCATCGACCGTTTCGATCCTCGATTCTTCAAGATTCCCCACGACGAAGCCATGGTGATGGACCCACAGGAGCGCCTGTTCCTGATGAGCGTCTGGCACGCGCTGGAAGATGCCGGATACAGTCGGGATCGACTGAAGAAGACGCATCCGAAAGGCCAGGGCATCGACGCCGGCCTGTTCGTCGGCGTGACCACGCAGTCGTACCAGATGCTGCTTCACGACGCGATGGAGCAGGGGATCATGGCGACACCGACCGCGATGCCGTGGTCGATCGCCAATCGCGCGTCGTACTTCTTCGACTTCAAGGGGCCGAGCCTGCCGGTGGACACCGCCTGTTCGTCGGCGCTGGTGGCGCTGCACATGGCGTCGGAAAGTCTGCGTCGCGGCGAGTGCCGGATCGCGATCGCCGGCGGCGTCAATCTCTACACCCATCGCTCCAAGTATCTGTCGCTGTGTCAGAGACGGATGCTGGCCACCGGCGACAGGACCCGCAGTTACGGCACCGGCGACGAAGGTTTCGTGCCCGGCGAGGGTATCGGCTGTTTCGTCCTGAAGCTGCTCGACGACGCCATCGCCGACGGC
>JBIJBH010000254.1:0-5785 GCA_044345315.1 Lysobacteraceae bacterium | reverse complement strand
GCGGCTCGCCTTCCTCACCGGGCAGAGCGATCCGGGCCGCTGCGCGCTGTCGCCAGCGCAGCGCGCGGTGCTGGCGAGGTTGTCCGCCGAGGCCGACGGCATCGCGCTGGAACCGCACAATTTCCCGTGGCCGGCGGCCGCGCCGCCGTGGCGCCCGGTGCCGCTGCTGCGCGCGAGCATCGCCAACGGCCGTCAGTATCTGGCCGCGCGCCGCGGCGCGCTGCACGCGATCGATGCAGACCAGCGCGCCGCCGCGCAGGCCCGCCTGCGGGAGGCGCCGCGCACCCTGCTGCTGGTCGGCAGCTGCGGGCTGAGTCTGCTCGACGCGCTGATCGCGCCGTTCGCAATGCACGAACGCGCGCGGCTGCGGGTCGTCGCCTACGGTGCGGTCGCGCCGCGCTGGCCGAACGGCGTCGACGGCGTACAGCTGCGCGGCCATCGCGACCGCATCGCCGACTGGTTCGGTCCCGATGACGGGCCGCCGCCGCGGCGGGTCGATCACGACCATCTGGATTATCTCGATGGCGAGGCGGTGCTCCTCGCCGTGCGCGAACAGCTCGACTGGCTGCGGAGCGGCGGATGAGCGCCGACGACGCACGACCGCGGATCGATCTGCTGGCGCCGCCGTTCGCCGGGCATCTGCATCCGATCCTCGCGATCGGACGCGCGCTGCAGCCGATCGCCGACATCCGCGTGATCTCGACCGAGGGCGCGTCGTCGCGCATTCGTCTGGCCGGACTCGGCGGCGTCGCGGTCGTGCCCGGCGCCGACGCCGCGCTGCGCGCGATCACCGATCCGCCGCATCCGGTCGGCGCGCATCCGCTGCGCCTGCATGCCCAGTTCGAACGCAGTCTGGCGCTGATGGAAGCCTTCGCCGCGGCGCTCGACGCGCAGTGGTCGCAGCGCAGGCCGGATCTGGTCATCGCCGATTTCACCCTGCCGGTGGCGGGCTCGGTGGCGCGCCGGCATCGCATCCCGTGGTGGACATCGCACCCCTCGCCCTGCGTGATCGAGGCCCCGGGCGGGCCGCCGGCCTATCTCGGCGGCTGGCTGCCCGGCGTCGGCGCGTTCGGACGCGCGCGCGATGCGGTCGCGGCGCGCGCGGTGCGTACGTTCAAGCGCGGCGTGCATCGACTGCATCGTCGGCGTCTGGCGGCGCTCGGCTTCCCGTCGCTGTATCGCGACGACGGCAGCGAAGCGGCCTACTCGGACGAATGCATCCTCGGTCTCGGCCTGCGCGAACTGGAATTCGCCCGCGACTGGCCGCAGGCGCTGCGCTTCGTCGGCCCGCTGCTGTGGAGCCCGCCCGGGATCGGCCCCGCGCCGCCGCAGGACGACGGCGATCATGTGCTCGCCACGCTCGGCACGCATCTGGGCTTCGCGAAGGACGGACTGGCGGCGACGCTCGATGCGCTGGCGCGCGCGCAGCCGTCGCTGCAGCTGCATTTCAGCGACGGCACGTTGCGGGCGGACGGCACTGCTCCCGATCGATCCACTGCGCTGCATCGCCATGCCTGGGTCGATTATCCGGGCTGGATTCCGCGGATGCGCGCGGTGCTCCATCACGGCGGCGCCGGGGTGATGTGGGAATGTCTGCGCGCCGGGGTGCCGGCGCTCGTGCTGCCCACCGATTACGACCAGTTCGACCACGCCGCGCGCCTGCAGGCGGCCGGTGTCGCCCTGCGCCTGCGTCATCCGCGCGAAATCGCCGATGCGCTGCCGCGCGTGCTGTCGGCCGAGACCGGACTGCGTCCCGGCCGCTTCGTGGACGCGCTGCGCCCCGGACTGGCCGAGGCGCAGTTGCGGGCGCTGGTCGGCGCGCGGCTTGGGCTGTGATTCGCCTGCCCGTTCAACCCGCCTGCGTCACGGTCGAGGGCTTCGTCGACATGTATTTGCGATTGAGCCAGACGCCGATGAACAGCGAGATCAGCAGCGGCAGGAACCACGCGATCAGGTGATACCAGCCCGGCGGATCGATCCCGACCGCACGGATCGTTCGATCCAGACCGATCGCGAGGAACGCGACGTGCGTGGCGACGCCGCAGCCGATCATCGCCCCGAAATGCTCGCGCAGCCACCAGCGCGGGGAGTCGTGATGACGCGCACGGCGGATCAGCATCTGCACGCCGGTCACCAGCCCGATCAGACTGAAGCCCATCAACAGCGCAGCCGACAGACGCACGCCGACCGCGAACACCGCCACCGCCGCGATCAGATTCAGCACCGCCACCGCGAGATACGCGCGATCGCGGAATCCGGCCTGATCGCGCTTGCGCCGCACCGCGCGCCGGCCCAGCCACATCGCGCTCGCGGTGATGACGACCAGATAAGCGAGGAAGGTGGCGACGCCGGGACGGCCGGAGAACGCGATGATCGCCGACATCGGCACCGCGGTGACCACGATCCCGAGCATCGACGCGAGATAGACGTTGCCGGTGCGCACATGCAGCGGCGAGCCTTTCTTCGCGAAAGCCGCGATCCAGAACGTCGCCAGCGCGACCAGGCCGAACAGGCCGTGAAGCGTGAGCAGGGTCTTGTAGAGCATGGCGGGGATCTCCTCGGGACTGAGCACAGTCTCCGCGGCGGCGGCCATCGCCGGTACCTGCGCCTCGGCACCCGCAGGGGGTGAGAAAAGTCACCTCCGCGCCGGCTCGGCTTCCCTCCCCGGAGCCCGGCTGCGATGATGCCGACCATGTTCCCGTCGCCCGACGCCAGCGCGCGCCTCCAGTCCCACGCCGGCAGTTGGCCTCGCCGCGTGTTCGCGCCGCTGAACATCGCGGCCTACGTTACCTGGGTGGCGACCGTCTTCAGCGTGACCGAGGCGCAGTTGCTGCGCGCCGGCGATCCGCGCGAATGGCTGGGGCTGGTCGCGCTGCTGGCGATGCTGGCGCTGTTCGTGGCCTGCGCCTCGCGCCGCCTGCGCGCGGAAACCCGGCTGCTGCCCTGGAATGTCCTCGCCCAGGGCGCACTGGTGGTCCTGGCCGAGGCGATGCTGCAGGAAGGCCAGACCACGGTGTTGCTGATCATCGTCGCCGCGCAGCTGGTGCTGATGATGAGCCTGCGCGCGAGCGTCATCGCGCTCGTGCTGTTCAACACGATCATCATCGGACTGTGGATGCAGCGCACCGGCCAGTTCGTCACCATCCTGCTGTGGTCGGTCCCTGCGCTGGGCTTCCAGGCGTTCGCGATGCTCACCGGCCATTTCGCCGGCAGCAGCGAGCGCGCCCGCGCGCATCTGGCGGAAGTCAACGCCGAACTGCTCGCCACGCGGCGACTGCTGGAAGAATCCGCGCGCTCGGGCGAACGCCTGAAGCTTTCGCGCGAACTGCACGATATCGCGGGCCACAGCCTGACCGCGCTCAAGCTCAATCTCGCTCGCCTCGCCCGCGACCCGGCGCTGGCCGAGCGCGAGGAAGTGCGCGTCTCGGCGGCGCTGGCCGACGAACTGCTGGCGCAGATCCGGCAGGTGGTCGGCGCCCTGCGCGCGCACGACGGGCTCGATCTGCGCGCCGCGCTGGAGGCGCTGGCGCATCCGGTGCCCGGCACCCAGGTGACGATCGCGATCGAGGACGGTCTGCGCGTCGACGATCTGGAGCAGGCCGAAACCCTGCTGCGCTGCGCCCAGGAGTCGATCACCAATGCGCTGCGCCACGGCCGCGCCGTGCGGATCGCGCTCGATCTGCGTCGGCATGCGGACGCGCTGGAGCTGACGATCGAGAACGACGGCGTCGCGCCGGCGCGGATCGAACCGGGCAACGGCCTGACCGGCATGCGCGAACGGCTGCGCGCGCTGGGCGGCACGCTGGACGTGCAGCCGACGCCGCCGCGCGGGCTGCGCGTGCGCGCGCGCCTGCCGGAGCGCACGGCGTGAACGCGCGCCCGACCCGCATCGCGCTGTGCGACGATCAGGCGCTGGTGCTGCGCGGGCTGTCGAGCCTGCTCGCGGACCTCGGTTTCGAGATCGCGCTGGAAAGCGCCGACGCCGAGCGCCTGCTCGCTGCTCTGCCGCAGCGGCCGGTCGACGTGATCGTCAGCGACATCCGCATGCCCGGGCTCGGCGGATTCGGCCTGATCCGCGCCCTGCGCGAACGCGGCGATGCGACCCCGGTGATCCTGCTCACCACCTTCGACGATCCGGACTTGATGATGCGCGCGGTCGACGCCGGCGCGCAGGGCTTCCTGCTCAAGGATGCGTCGCCCGAAGACCTCCGGGCCGCGATCCGCCGCGTCGCCGCCGGCGAAACCCTGCTGCAGCCGGTCAGTCTCGGCCCGGTGCGCGCGGCCTGGAGCGTCGACGCCGACGCGGTCGAGGGCCTGCGTCTGACCGAACGCGAGCGATCGATCCTGCGTCTGGTCGCCGGCGGTTATTCCAACAAGGAAATCGGCCGCAGCCTGCATCTGTCCGAAGGCACCGTGAAGAACTACATCTCCGAACTGCTGGTGAAACTGGACTGCCGCGACCGCACGCATGCGGTGCTGAAGGCGATCACGCTGCGACTGCTCTGAACGATACGATCACTTTCAACGATACGATCACTTTCAACGATACGATCGCTCTGAACGATCGCGCGACCCGTCGTTCACCAATCGAAGCGTTCGATCTCCAGGAATTCGGTGCCGAACTCGTTGCGGTAGAACACGCGCAGATCCTGCGGCGCCAGATGGCCGAGGTAATGATCGACCGCGAAATATCACAGTCCTTCGAAGTCGTGCGAATCGAAGTCGTCATCGTCCAGCAGATGACGCAGCACGAGCGTATAGCGCCATTCGCCGATCGCATCGCCGCCGACGGGGTCATACCAGTACGCATACAGCTTGAACTGCGTGCCGTCGCTGACGAACAGGATCGCATCGGCGCCGGACGCGCGGTCGTTTTCGCGCTCGTCGAGCATGCGCTGGGCCACGATCGCGATGTCGGCCGCGAGCGAAGACGCGAGTCTGGCCTCCGAAACGAAATACAGCGGAGGCTCGTCGGGGGCGGCGGACCATCCGCTTTCCGAAGCAGGCACGGAAGCGGGTGCCGGCGGCGCAGGCGCGATCGCGGGTTCGACCTTGGCCGCGATCGCAGGAGCCGCGACGTGCGCCATCGCGGCATCGCGCGGCACGTGAGTAAATGAGTCGTCCGGAAACAGGTCGCGCATGGGCCCCTCGCGTGCCGTGCTGGCCGCGATCAGCGCGCGGATGGCGGCCGCGTCGTCCGCCGCCGTTTCCAGCGGCGCGACGGCCCAGTCGCAGCCGGCGGCCTGCAGTTCGTCGCGCCAGCCCGCGATGGCGCGCAGCGCGGCCAAGTCGAACGCGCCCTCGCCGCCGCCGCCCGCGATGCCGCCGCCGATCGTCTCGTACAGCACGAACGGCGCGGGCTCGAACGGCCGCAGCACGAAGCCGCATTCGTGATGCTCCGGATGCAGTGCGCTCGGCGCGAGGTTGCGCCAACCCAGAACGAGCCGCGGCGGCGGCGCTTCCGGCGCGACGCTCGACGCGGCGAACAGCGCATCGACATGCAGGCCGCCGTCAGGCCCCCAGGCGATGCCGAGCACGGAAGACCCGAAACGCCGCAGGGTCGCGCCGGCGAACAGCACCGGCGTCAGCCGCCGCTGGCCGTCGGCGAACGACAGCAGGACGCGACCGCTGTCGAAGGGCAGCGCGAACGACAGCGCCGGCGCCAGCGGTGCCTCCGGCGCGTCGTCCGCCGCGAGGCGGGCGATGCCCTGCAGCGTCGCCTGATAACGCGCCGGCTGCAGCTCGCCGAACGCCACGTACAGCAGCTGCCTGCAGCCGCATGCGG
>JBIJBH010000251.1:0-5836 GCA_044345315.1 Lysobacteraceae bacterium | reverse complement strand
GCGCAACTCCACCATCACGAGGTTACACAGACAGCGCACGCCCGGAGAAAACCACCGCCCGCGTCGCCACGCATCAGCGCATGCCCCGACTCCCGGTGGAGTTGCGCTGCGCTTACTCCGCCCTGCGTGGGACGGGGTATCATCCGGGCATGGCCAAACTGTTACTCAATCTGCGCAATGTGCCCGACGACGAGGCGGACGATGTCCGTGCGCTGCTCGACGAGCACGGGATCGCGTATTACGAAACATCGGCGGGGACCTGGAGTCTGTCGCTGGCGGGGATCTGGGTGCGGGAGGATGCCGCGTTCCCGGAGGCGAAGCGGTTGATGGGGGAATATCACGCGCAGCGGGCGGCGCGGGTGCGGGCTGAGCGGGAGGCGGCGCTGCGCGACGGCACCGCGGCGACGTTCGGGTCGGTGCTGCGCGAGCAGCCGCTGCGGGTGCTGCTGGCGGTGATCGGCATTCTGCTGGCGCTGGCCCTGGTGGCGCTCCCGGCGCTGTTCCTGCGGATGTGACCATGCGCCGCGGGTGTGTCCCGTGGATCGACGGCGGCGCGGCGGGAGTGCATGATGGGGCGGTCGTGGCCGTGCGCGATCTCGACGTGCGTTGTCTCGATGGATCGGCAGGCTGTCGAAAACAGGCTGCCGACGCAGCCGGGAATGGTTGCGACGACGAAAACCCACTTTGCGGAGGGCGACGCATGTCGAGTGTCACGCTGAAAAACAACACGAATGAGGTGGTGTCTCTGGCGCTGTTCAAGGTGCCGGTGGTACGGCCGGGATTGGACGCGATCGCATGGAAGATCGTGTCGCCGCCGCCGGGCGGGTACGCGACGGTGAACATCCCGGACAGCCATGCCGTGACGGCCCGCTACTCCGGGAATCCCGCCGATCCCGCGAATCTGGATACGCAGACGGCGGTCCTGCCCTTCAGCGAGACGACCGCGGCGTTCTCGATCGATGCGATCACCTCGCAGGACCGACATGCGAGCGGCGCCGTGATCACCCAGCGTTTCGTCGATCTGGTGTTGAACGAGGTGCGGGTTGTCAACAACTACGCGATCGGGGTCGAGGTGTCGATCCTGCTCGACGGCAGTCCGATCTACGCGCCGCAGGTGGTCTGGCCGGGCGGGCTGTTGGTCGAGGACATCCGAAGCAGCATCTATGTCGCCGTGGTCGCGCCGTTCACGCGCAAGGGCGATCGTCTGGTGCAGGCCGAATACAGCCTGACCCAGACCGAAGTGCTGGAAGGCGGCACGGTGATCCTGACCGGTTCGATATGGACGGGCTACGCGCTGACGGCGGCCTGATGACCGCGGTTGCGGAAGGGATGCGCGTCATCGCCCGGATGGAGTAGCGCGGACGCGCGATGTGCGTCGTTCGCGGGCCGGCGAGGGCGGCGCAACGCATTCGCTGGAGCCTGCGATGGACGTCGGGAATCGACGATTGCTGCGCGGCTCGAAACGATGACGCGCTTCGCGGAAGCATGACGGGCGAAGCCCGGCACGATCCCGATGCCCGGCGGTCTGCTACGCTGTGGCGACCCCCACTCACCGGCCGTCGGCCGTGCCCCGCATGCTGTGGTTCCGCGTCGTCCCGATCCTGCTGCTGATCGCGGCCAATACCTTGATCCATGCGGCGCCGCTGCTGTCGATCGCGCTGTTCAAGGCCCTGTTGCCGTCCACCCGCCTGCGCCGGGCCTGCGATCCGCTGCTGACGGGTCTGGGCGAATCCTGGATCTCGGTGAACAGCCGGATGATCGATCTTTTCACCCGGACCCGTTTCGATGTGGAGCTGCCGCCGACCCTGCGCCGCGACGGGCATTACCTGGTGCTGGCCAATCACCAGAGTTGGGTCGACATCGTGGTGCTGCAGAAGGTCGTCAATCGGCGGATTCCGTTCCTGCGGTTCTTCCTGAAGCGGCAGTTGTTCTGGGTGCCGGTGCTGGGGCTGGTCTGGTGGGCGCTGGACTTCCCCTTCATGGGCCGCTACACGCGCCGACAGATCGAGAAGAACCCGGAACTCGGGCGTCGCGACATGGAGACCACGCGCCGCGCCTGCGAGAAGTTCCGCGCGATCCCGGTGTCGGTGATGAATTTCGTCGAGGGCACCCGTTTCACGCCGGAGAAACACGCCGCACAGGCGTCGCCCTACACGCATCTGCTCAAGCCCAAATCCGGCGGTGTCGCGTTCGTGATCGGCGCGATGGGCGACAGCCTGCAGTCGGTGATCGACGTGACCGTGGTCTATCCCGGCGGGCGTCCGTCGATGATCGACCTGATGGGCGGGCGCATCCCGGAGATCCGCGTGGTGGTGCGGGAGCTTCCGATCCCCGCGGACCTGCTCGGCGGCGATTATCAGGAAGACCGCGCGTTCCGCGCCCGGTTCCAGCAGTGGATGAACGCCCTGTGGCAGGAGAAGGACGCGCAGATCGGGCGTTTGTCGGGTTGAAGTCCTGCGGGCTGTGCGGGCCTGCCCGGACACTCTTGCGTCGACCTGCAAGTTCGGCCAGTTGGATCGACGCGCGCACTGCGTGACAATGCGGCGGCGGCGCTGGCGCCGATCGCTGCGAAGGGAGGAGCAGATGAAGCCGTTCGCGAAAGTGTCGGCGCTGGGGATGGCGCTGGGGCTGGCCGCATTGTCCGGCTGCGCATCGGAGTCGGGATCGGGATCCGAGTCGGGATCCGAGTCGGAATCTGCCCGGTCGCATTCGCCCACGCCGCAGCGCGCCGGCCAACCGATGGACCCGGCCGAGACCCTGGCCCGGGCCGCTGCAGCGCAGGGCGCGTCGATCGTCGGCGACAGCGATACCGCACAGCGGCAGATCGAAGCCATCGCCGACGATATGCGGCGCTCGATGAAGTTGCCCGACGGCGCGCGCCCGATCGATCCGGAAGCCGCGCGCAGCGCCGCCCGCAGCGTGGCCGGCGTGCGTTCGGTCGCGTGGATCGACCGCTCCAATCTGCTGGTGATCGTGAACAGCAACGAGGCGCGCTCGCAGGCCACGATCGATGCGATCTGTCTGGCGCTGGAGCCGCTGGGCGACACCCTCGGCGTGGTGGTGAACCTGCAGAGCGGTGCGGCGCGCAACGGCGATGAACTGGAGATCGTCAGTCGCGATTGCCAACTGGAGCCGGGCGATCGCGCGCTGCTGCATGTGCATCGGCAGGTCGATGTCATTCCGCCGGAGGTGCGGGCGCAGGTGCAGGCGCAGCGCGGGCAGGCCGGGACCAGCGCGGAGCGGCGGCGCCAGGACGAGGAAACGCGCCGCATTCTGGAGGCGAACACGCCGGAAATGTGATCGACGACAGCCGCGCGCGGCAGGACGTGCCCGGCCGGGTGGCGTCGTCGGCGTGCGGCCGATCACGGCAGCGGCAGCGCGCTAGACTGCCCGCCACTCCATGCGGACGAGGCGACCAGCGATGAACCAGTCGGCGATACCCTCCATCGCTCCCTATCCCATCGGCACCCCGGGCCAGCCGTGGGGCGCGGAGGAATTCGCACTGTGGCGCGCACGGCAGCGTCGGCAGCGCAGTCATGCCGACGAGGTGGTGACGGCGATCGAGGCGCTGCGCGGACGCTTCGACATCGAGCGATACGGCGAGACCGTGTACGGCGATGATGCAGGCGGCGACGAGCGGCATCCGCTGCTGGCGGTGCGCAGCCGCGGCTGGCGCGAGGATGCGCCGCTGGCGCTGGTCACCGGCGGCGTTCACGGCTACGAGACCAGCGGCGTGCACGGCGCGCTGCGGTTTCTCGATCGGTTCGCGGCGGCCTACGCCGGCCGGATCGATCTGATGGTGGTGCCCTGCGTCAGCCCCTGGGCCTACGAACGCATCCATCGCTGGAATCGCGATGCGATCGACCCGAATCGGTCGTTCCGCGAGGACAGCCCTGCGCAGGAATCGGCGGCGCTGCTGCGGTTGATCGCGCCGCTGCGCGGACGCTTCCTGGTCCACGTCGATCTGCACGAGACCACCGACAGCGACGAGAGCGAGTTCCGCCCGGCGCTGGCCGCGCGCGACGGAAAACCCTTCGTGCCCGGCACCATTCCGGACGGGTTCTATCTGGTCGACGACAGCGAAAACCCGCAGCCGGCGTTCCAGCAGGCGATCATCGCCGCGGTGTCGCAGGTGACGCACATCGCGCCGGCGGACGAGAAGGGCGAAATCATCGGTTCGCCGGTGGTCGCGCCGGGCGTGATCGAGTACCCGATGCGCGCGCTGGGCCTGTGCGCCGGCATCAGCGGTGCGCGCTACACCACGACCACCGAGGTCTATCCCGACAGCCCGCGCGCGACGCCGCAGCAGTGCAACGAAGCGCAGGCGATGGCGGTGCGTGCGGCGCTGGACTTCGCGCTCGGCGCCTGAGCCACGGGATCGCAGGACGCAGCACGCACCGGAGGCATCGCAGCGATGAAATACGACGACGCGGAATACTACTTTCTCAATTTCGAAACCGACCTGCCGCAGGAGGCGGGCGGTGTCCATATCGGCTTCTATCTCGCCTGGCTGCTGCTGAAGGGCCACGGCAGCGAGGACGCCGCGGCCGCGACCGAGGCGCTGCGCAGGCAGCGGGCGAACGGCGTGCAGGTGCTGTTCGACTTCAACGACGGCGCGATGCTCGACGAGGATTTCGACGAACGCGGCAACGCCTTTACCGCCGCCTACTACGAGAGCCACTACTTCGCCGATTTCGAGACGGTGTTCGCAGGGGAGTTCGCCGATACCGGTCATCCGAACGATGACGCCTGCAGCATCGCGCCCACTGCGGAGAATCAGGCGCGGATGAGCGCGATGCTGGATCTGCGCTGGGCGCAGTGGGAGGCGGGCGAGCCCTTCGCGCCGCTGACCGCGGCGTCCGCACCCGCCGCTGCGCCCGCGCCCGTCGCCGCGGCGCCCATGCGCGATCAGCCGCCGCTGGCGCGCGAGCCGATGCCGTCGATGGACGCGCTGCTCGACCGCATGCAGGACGGCCTGCGGCGCTTCCTGGGGTTCGAGGCGTTCCTGCCCGATCGCGTCAACGACTGGACCGAGACCCTGACCCGTCGCGGTCGCGGCTTCCTGTCCGAATTTCCAGGCGGCTGCCACTGGGTCGAACTGGTCGCGCTGCGCGAGCCGGTCGATGGCGGTATGCGCTGCGCCATGGCCGTGACCGTGCGCTCGCGTCTGCAGGCGCTGGCGAAAGCGCTGGCGGCGATCGAGATCCCCGGCTTCGGCCGCGCCGAGCCCGATGACGGCGAGCTCTACGACACCGTCTACCTGTGGCTGCCGTCGTGGTGGGGCGAGGGGCCGCTGCCGTGTCGCGCCGAGGCCGGCGTCTATCCCGGCGTGTACTTCCGCGACGAAGACGAGATCGCGCCGGCGATCGCGCATCTGGCGCGCCAGGCCGAGGGCCCGCTGCGCAAACTGCTGCGCCAGTTCGAGACCATGGCGGGACTGGATGCGGTGCTGAACGTGATCCCGCTGTTCTCCTCGCCCGCGTTCCTGTCGACGCGGATGATCCAGAACGTCCATCTCGCCGCGACGCTGCGCAACCCGCGACTGCATGCGATCTGCGACGACGCCGAGCGGCTGTCGGCGCAGTTGCCGCCGTCGCGGGATGTCGAGGCGCTGCGCGCCTATATCCGTCAGGTGCGCGAGCGGCCTCCGGCCTGATCGCGCGCGGCGGATGCGGAGGTGTCGAACAGGCGCTCAGCCGTCGTGGCCTGCGCGCTCGACGATCTTCGCTTCGACCTCGCAGCGCAGGACGAAGCCGAGGGTTTCGTAGAGTGCGATCGCGGCGCGGTTGTCGGCCCAGGCGTGCAGGAACGGGCGGTCGCTGCGGGCCTGGATGCG
>JBIJBH010000249.1:0-5865 GCA_044345315.1 Lysobacteraceae bacterium | reverse complement strand
CGTCGCGTCGATGAAGAAAGACCCGAATCACAAGCCTGGGACCACGGCGCCCTGCTGCCGGTCCGCGTGGTGCTGCGCGAGCTGGCGGCCGAGCTGCCTGCGGACGAGGCCGAGATCGACGCCAACACCCTGTTCGGTCATCTGCAGCGGCAACTGCATGCTGCCGGACTGGAGGAATTCCTGCTCCATCTGAAAACCACACTTCTGGAAACCGGCGGCCTGATCCTGCTGGACGGCCTCGACGAGGTCCCGGATGCCCTCGGACGCCGCAGCCGCATCAAGCGCGCGATCGAGCAGTTCGCCCAGACTTACCAACGCTGCCGCTATCTCGCCACCAGTCGCACCTACGCCTATCAGCAGCAGGACTGGAAACTGCAGGGGTTCGAAGAAGCGCAGCTGCTGCCCTTCCAGCCCTGGCAAATCGAAACCTTCGTCGAAGGCTGGTACGCGCAGATGGCCGCGCTGCAGCGGCTCACCCCGGGCGAGGCGGAAGATCGCGCAGAGAGGCTCAAGACCGCAGCCGTCCACAATCCGCGCATCCGCAGTCTTGCCGAGCGCCCGCTGCTGCTGACCTTGATCGCGAAACTGCAGACCGAAAAAGGCGGCCAACTGCCCGAACGCCCGGAAGAACTCTATGCCCGCACCGTGGATCTGCTGCTGGACGAATGGGAAAGCAGCAAGCCGCGCGGCCGGGCCGGCGACGGCGGCAACCCCGAGCCGAGTCTGGCCGAATACCTGCGCGTCGGCCGCGACCGTATCCGCAAAGTGCTGGATCGCATTGCCTTCGAAGTCCATCGCGACCAGGTGGAGCTCACCGGCAGCGCCAATATCGAGAGCGAGCAACTGGTGAATGCGCTGCTGGGCGCCGCCACGGACGCCGACCTCAAACCGCAGCGGCTGGCCGAATACCTCAGCCATCGCGCCGGGCTGCTGACCGAACACGGCAACGGCCTCTACCAATTCCCGCACCGGACCTTTCAGGAATACCTGGCCGCCTGCCACCTCACCGACGACGACTTTCCGGACCAGTTGGCCGCCCTCGCCCGCCAGGACCCGCAGCGCTGGCGCGAGGTGGTGCGGCTGGCCGCCGCCAAAGCTGGTCGCGGCACAACAAACAGCGTCTGGCTGTTGGCCGAGACCCTGTGTCCCGACGCCGTGGACGGCGACCCGCAGGACACCGACCTCCCCCTCGACAGAGAAGCGGCCTGGAGCGCCCTGCTGGCGGGTCAAGTACTGGCCGAATCGGCCGATCTCGACCGCATCGCCAAACGCGACGAGGGCAAACGCGAGCGCATCCGCGACTGGCAGCTCGCCATCCTCCGCCGCCCTGCCTTGCCTGCCGTGGAGCGCGCATTGGCCGGGCGCAGTCTGGACAGGCTGGGCGATCCGCGCCCGGACGTGATGACCATCGACGGCATGCAGTTCTGCCATGTGCCGGCGGGGCCGTTCTGGATGGGCGACGATAGGTATGACGATGCGAAGCCCATGCACCAGGTCGACCTGCCCGAGTTCTGGATCGGACGCTACCCGGTGACGACGGCGCAGTGGCGGCAGTATGTGAACGAAAGCGGCACAACCCCCGCAGACGCCGATAGCCTGACCGGCGATGGCAATGCGCCGGCGGTCTGGATCGACTGGCAAGAATCCCTCGCGTTCTGCGCCTGGCTCGGCACGCGCTGGGCCGCCCATCTGCCCCAAGGCTGGCGGGTCTGCCTGCCCTCCGAGGCCGAATGGGAAAAAGCCGCGCGCGGCGGTTTGCAGGTCTCTGCGCGCGCCTGCATCGCCGATATCCGCGGCGTGCGCGAGGGCCTCGCGCCTGCCATGATCGAGAACGAAGCCCCGCAGCGCGACTATGCGTGGGGAGAGCAGTGGGAGGCCGAATGCGCCAACGCGGAGGTCGATATCGGCGGTCGCAGCGCCGTCGGCGCTTATCCCGCGGGTCTCAGCGCTACGGGGACCGAGGAGCTTGTCGGTAATGTGTGGGAATGGACCCGCAGTCTCTGGGGCAAGCGTTTCCTCACACCGGATTTCGGTTATCCCTATCCTGATGGGCTGCCGCAGTGCGAACAACTCGCTGCTGATGCAATGACCCTGCGTGTCGTGCGGGGTGGCGGCCAGAACGCCCCTCATTCCGCGGCGCGGTGTGCCCTCCGCTACGGTTCTCCTCCAGACGATCGCTACAAAGATCTGGGTTTTCGTGTTGTGTTGTGTTGTTCCCCTATTTGGTCACTCTGATCTCATGCCCTCTGTACGCGCCGAGCGCGCTACGCGATCTCACGGGTTGATACTGCCTGTGTCCAAGACCACAGGTTCGCGCATCACGGCCGAAGCCGCAGCCATGAATGAAACATGGAAGAATGAAACATTCGATTGTTTCTTTGCGTTTGAACCGTTGATGTGATTGAGGATTGCAGGCGGCATCCGGGCAAATGACCTCAACGATCAAGGGCAATCCCGCGGCGGCGAAATGGCCGAAGGGCTCTCCCCCGCGCCCCTCTGAGGCCGGATCGGACAGAGGACAAAAGATCAGAGTATCCGACCTCAGCGTGATCGGACAGGGGAACAACACAACCCGACACGAAAACCGAGAATGTCAAAGCGGAGGCCGGGGTTAGGCCCATCGCGGACGGCGCAGTGCACGATTGAACGAGGACCGTACCAGCCACCACCCCGCACGACGACCGCCTCTTCAGCCTCGGCCTCACGTTCGGATGCCGAAACCGGAATCCGGTATGGACTGCAGGTCCACTCCCACAGGTTGCCAACCATATCGGACAGGCCGAAAGCATTCGCCGGAAAAACACCGACAGCAGCGCTGTTTTCGATGCCGGTATCGCCATAGTTGCTGCGTTCGGGATCGGGCGTATCGCCCCAGGGAAAGACCGCCCGATCCAATCCACCGCGGGCAGCCTTCTCCCACATGCGTTCGCTTGGCAACATCACCCGCCAGCCCTGCTCGCGGACGAGGGCGGCGATCGGATGACCGTCGAATGCCACTGAGGTCTGCAGTCGGCGCTGCAGCCAATCGGCATAGGCACGCGCGTAGTGCCAACTGACCCAGCGTACGGGCCGGGTGTCCGGGTCGCCCAGCGCATCGGCATCCACCAGCACGAAATCGTCGTTGTCCTCGGCCTCGACGAAGGCGCGAAACTGCGCGACGGTTACCGGATAGCGCGCGATCCGGAACTCGGGTGTGGGAGTGAGCGCGTCGTTGATTTCATCGTCCGGCACTTCCGCACCGGTCACCTCCGCAACACGGCCTCGATCTCCGGAACGGGTGCCGATGCGGAAGTCCGGGTCGGCCGGCACATGCACGAAACCCAGATCCGGATCGGCCGGGAGAAACAGACGCGCGGGGTCGAAACGCGGATCGCCCAACGCCGACAGCAGATCGCCGATCTTCGCGCGCTCCACCGCAGGCAAGCCGCCTTCACTCGGATGCAGCGGCAGCGCGGCGGTCAGCCAATGGCGGACGTGGTCCAGAATCGCGCGGGTGTCCTCGCGTGCGTTCAGCGCACGGACGCCCAGCTCCGCCAACTGCAGACCCGCCAATCGCGCCAACTGCCACTCCCTGGGGCCAGGTGCGCGCGAAGCCGTACGCATGCACGTCTCCACGGCGCGGCAGCCCACCAGGGCGTGGGCCGCCGCGGAACCGCGATCGAGCTTCGCGACGCGGGCCGCCAACGTCAGCACGACCTCCCAATGCCCCGGGGCGGCTTCGGCCAGCGTCAGCGCGAGGCGGGTGAAGTCGTTTTTTGCGGCGAGGTGGCAGGCCGCCAGATACTCCTGAAATGTGCGGTGCGGAAACCGGAACTGGCGCTCGCCGTGACGCTCGCCCTGCCCAAGCAGCAGCCCGGCGCGCCGCTCGATGAACTCCAGCACTTTCAGCGCATCATCGCGGCTGCCGTCCAACAGCGGGCTCAACGCTGCCAACAGACGGCCTTCACCGAGATCCAGCTCGCCTTCTTGTCCGGCGCCCTGCTGATGCAGCTCGAACGCCACCCGCTGCAGCACATCGCGCGCGTCCGACAATTTCATGCGGAACGTCGCGTGTTCGTCGGCGGTGGCGGGGTTCCATCGCTGCAGAAGCAGGGTCACGGATTCGTCGTACAACTCGACGCGATCATCGGGCAGTTGGTGGCGGTTGCTGTGCAACAGCGCCATCAAGGTCAGCAGCAGCGGATTGGGCGTGAGCGGGCGCAGATCCTCGCGATTGCGCACGGCCAACAGCTCGCTGCGTTTGCGTTCGGCTTCGCTGGCGCTGCACCAGCGCCGGCGGGGCAGCAGGGTGTACCAGGTGTCGATGAAACGGACGATCTGGTCGTCCTCGAATGCGTCCAGCATGTAGACGCCCTGTGTGGGGTCAGGCCGCCCCGGCCAGGCGTAAGGCCGCGCAGTCAGCACGAAGCGGCAGCGTTGCGCATAGACCTGCATGAACTCATCCACCGCCGCACGCACCCGCGCACGCCGCGCGGGGCTGCCGCATTCGTCCAGACCGTCGAAGACTACCAGCGCGCCATGGCTCAAGGCCAGCCGCTGCAGAAACCGATGATCCTCGGCGACGAAACCGATGCCGCGGGCGGCCAGCTCACGACCGAGAAACGCCCAGAGGTCGCCGGCGCGGGCGGGTGCATCGCCGGGCGGCAATTGGTCGGCGAATTCGCGCAGCACGATATGGATCGGGAACAGACCGCCCGCTTTCCAGTCCTTGCCCAGATGCTCGATTTCATCGGCCTGTCCACGCCACACTTCCGCCAGGGCCAACAGGACCCGTGCGCCGAAGCTGCTCTTGCCGCCTCCGGGCTGTCCCAACAGCGTGAGGATAGGATGCGTGGCCAGCGCCTCCAGGGCCGATACTTTGCGCACTTCGCGATCCGGGTTTATCGCATCGAGAAGCACTTCTTTCGGCGTGCGCCGGGGAAGCTTCAGCCAACTTGCGAGCGATTGCTTTCGGTCGATGCGCAAGGTCGTATTCAGCGGCACATACACATCGCTCAACTGCAGCGCGTCGCGCCCTGAAGACTCCAGCTTGCTGTCGATCTCGCCCAGCCGCAGCCCCGCCAGGGTGTGACTCAGCGCATGCAGATACAGTGCGATCAGATTCTCGACATGCGCCTTGTCTTCACCCGCCTGCACGATCTGGGTCAGCTGGCCGATGTAATCGCGGCCGATGAAATGCCCGTTCTTGACCCGCACACCGTTGCCGACGACCGCGCCGCCGTCGGTGTCGACCTGCGTCGAATGACTCACCGCTGTGCCCGCACGCGCTGCCCGGGCCGCCTTCAGTTCGGCAAGACGGCGCTCGAGGGCTTCGATTTCTTCCTCATTCTGGTCCATACCCCCTCACCCGCCCTTGCGATCGCGACCGATGAAATCGCCACCGGTGACGTTCACATCGCCGCCGACATGGGCGCCGCCGCCGGTGTCGATATGGGTCTGATGCCCGATGATGGTTTGGGTGCCGGTATTCACATCCCCGACATGGCCGTTCCCGATCACCACGGCACCTGGGCCGGTCGCGATCGCACCGGGGCCGGAGGCGATGACGACATCACGCCCCGCATGCGCCGTGATCGAGACATGCGTGAGCGCCGGCGGCGCGGCGCCCGGCGATGGCGCACCATCCGGAGGGGCGAACGCGATCACGCCTTCGCGTGCGAGGCGATGCAACTGCTGCAGGAACTTCAACTGCAGATCCTGCAGATTTTCATAGCGCGTCGGAAAATGCCCGATGCCCTTCAACACCTGTTGAAAGTCTTCCAGACTCTGGCGATCCTCGGCAGTGCCCGGTTTGGCCGGGTCCACCGGCTTGAAGTAGGTGTAGATCAGCGGCTTTCCGGTTTGGCGGAATTGCTCCAGCGCAAA
>JBIJBH010000248.1:0-5872 GCA_044345315.1 Lysobacteraceae bacterium | reverse complement strand
CAGGTCCGCGCCAAGACCGAGTCCGAGCAGATCGCCTCCCGCCAGCTGTTCATGGACAAGCTGGAAGTCGACGAGGAAATCGCCGGCATCCTGGTGGCCGAAGGCTTCAACACGGTCGAGGAAATCGCCTACGTGCCGGTCGGCGAGCTGCTGGCGGTGGAAGGTTTCGACGAGGACATCGTCGAGGAACTCCGCTCGCGCGCCCGCGACGCCCTGCTGAACGAGGCCCTGGCGGTCGAGGAGGAGCTGGAGGAACACCAGCCCGCCGACGATCTGCTGGCCCTGGAGGGTATGGACAACGAAACCGCCTACGCCCTGGCCGGCCACGGCGTCCGCACCGTCGAGGATCTCGGCGAGCTGGCGGCGGATGAGCTGGCTGAATTCGGCATCGAGGGGCTGGACGAGGCCCGCGCCGCGGCCCTGATCCTGGCCGCCCGCGCCGAGGAAATCGCCCGTCTCGAGCGCGAAGGCTGAGCCCGGCGGGCGTTAGAATTCCCTTCGACCCATGCATCACCCCGAGCGCCGCCGGCCCCTGCCGGCCCGCTCCCCAGGAAACGGACACCGAATGTCGCAGCAAACCACCATCCGCAAGCTGGCCGAACTGGTGAACACGCCGGTCGAGAAACTGCTGGAGCAGCTGGCCGAGGCCGGCATGACCTTCAGCGGCCCCGACCAGACCGTCACCAGCGCCGAGAAGCTGAAACTGCTCGGCTTCCTCAAGCGGTCGCACGGCAAGAGCGAGAGCGCCGCCGAGGAAACGGTGGGGCCGAAGAAGATCACGCTCAGCCGCAACCGCAAGCAGGAGATCACCGTCGGCGGCGGCAAGCACAAGACCACGGTCGACGTGGTGGTCCGCAAGAAGGTCACCCTGGTCAAGCAGCCCGATGCGTCGGGCGATGCCGGCCAGGACGATGAGCGCGCCGAGATCCTGCGCAAGCTGGAGGAATCGCGCCAGCGCAACCTGCAGGAGCAGCAGCGTCTCGCCGACGAGGACCGCAAGCGCGCCGAAGAGGCCGCCGAGCGCCGCCGCGAGGCCGAGGAAGCCGCGGCCCGCGCCGCCGCCGAGGCGGCCGCAGCCACTGCCGAAACCACGGCGACGACCGGTGAACGCAGCGAGGAAACGCCTGCGGCGGCCCGTCCCAAGGTGGCGCATCCCCACGGGCACGGCCATCCCAAGCCGGTACGCACCGAGCCGGCCCGCGTCGACGATCGCGGCGGCCACAAGCACAAGCCCAACCGCGGTTCGCATGCGATGGTGTCCGATGTCGAGGACGACGACGCCACCGCGCGCTTCGCCGGTCAGCTGCATCTGAGCACCGCCGAGCGCGAACGCCGCTCCAGCGCCCGCGCCAAGCCCAAGTCCCGGCGCCAGGTCGAACAGAGCCGCAGCGGCGGCGGCCAGCACGGCTTCATGCGCCCGACCGAGAAGGTGGTGCGCGAGGTCGCGATCGGCGACGCCATCACCGTGTCCGACCTCGCGCAGAAGTTGGCGCTCAAGGGCGGCGACGTGGTCAAGGCGCTGTTCAAGATGGGCGTGATGGCCACCATCACCCAGACCATCGATCACGACACCGCGGTGCTGGTCACCGAAGAGCTCGGCCACAAGGCCCTGCGCGCGGATTCCGACGACGCCGAAACCGAACTGCTGGCCCATATCGAGGATCAGCAGGGCGACAAGGCGCCGCGCCCGCCGGTGGTCACGATCATGGGTCACGTCGATCACGGCAAGACCTCGCTGCTCGACTACATCCGGCGCACCAAGGTCGCAGCCGGCGAAGCCGGCGGCATCACCCAGCACATCGGCGCCTATCACGTCGAAACCCCGAAGGGCGTGGTCAGCTTCCTCGACACCCCGGGCCATGCCGCCTTCACCGCGATGCGCGCCCGCGGCGCCAAGCTCACCGACATCGTGATCCTGGTGGTCGCGGCCGACGACGGCGTGATGCCGCAGACGATCGAGGCGATCCATCACGCGAAGGCTGCCGGCGTTCCGCTGGTGGTCGCGGTCAACAAGGTCGACAAGTCCGACGCCGACCCGCTGCGGGTCAAGAACGAACTGCTCGCGCACGGCGTCGTCGCCGAGGATTTCGGCGGCGATACCCAGTGCATCGACGTCTCGGCCAAGACCGGTCAGGGCATCGACAGCCTGCTCGACGCGATCCTGCTCCAGGCCGAAGTGCTGGAACTGGGCGCGGTCGCCAGCGGTCGCGCCACCGGCACGGTGATCGAATCCTCGCTCGACAAGGGCCGCGGCCCGGTCGCCACGGTGCTGGTCCAGGAAGGTCTGCTGCAGAAGGGCGATTACCTGGTCTGCGGCGTGCAGTACGGCCGCGTCCGCGCGCTGTTCGACGAGACCGGCACCCAGGTGCAGAGCGCCGGCCCGTCGATCCCGGTGCAGGTGCTCGGTCTGTCGGGCGTGCCCGACGCCGGCGACGACTTCGTGGTCGTGGCCGACGAGCGTCTGGCCAAGGACGTCGCCCAGCAGCGCGACACCAAGCGCCGCGAGTCGCGTCTGGTCGCGCAGGCCGGCAACCGCATGGAAGACATCATGGCCCAGATGGGGCAGGGCGGCAGCCAGCTCAGCCTCAACCTGGTGGTCAAGGCGGACGTGCAGGGCTCGGCCGAAGCGCTGCGCCAGGCGCTCACCAGCCTGTCCAACGACCAGATCCGGATCAACCTCATCGTCTCCGGCGTCGGCGGCATCACCGAATCCGACGCCAACTCGGCGCTGGCGGCGAAGGCCACGATCATCGGCTTCAACGTCCGCGCCGACGCGTCCGCGCGCAAGGTGATCGACGCCAACAATCTCGACATCCGCTACTTCTCGATCATCTACGACGTCATCGATCAGGTGAAGCAGGTCGCGTCGGGTCTGCTCGGCAAGGAAGTGCGCGAGGAGATCATCGGCATCGCCGAGGTCCGCGACGTGTTCCGCAGCTCCAAGTTCGGCGCGATCGCCGGCTCGATGGTCATCGAGGGCGTGGTCAAGCGCAACAAGCCGATCCGCGTGCTGCGCGACAACACCGTGATCTTCGAGGGCGAGCTGGAATCGCTGCGCCGCTTCAAGGAGAACGTCGACGAGGTCCGCAACGGCACCGAATGCGGTATCGGCGTGAAGGCCTACAACGACGTCAAGCCGGGCGACCAGATCGAATGCTTCGAACGCATCGAGGTCCAGCGCACGCTCTGACGTCCGCCTGCCGATGCCGAAGAAGTCCTTCCACCGCACCGACCGCGTGTCCGCCCAGCTCCGCCGCGAGCTGGGCGCGATCGTGCACGCGATCGTGCGCGAGCACGGCCTGCCGTCGGTGAGCGTGTCCGACGTCGAAGTCACCCGCGACATGGCTCACGCCAAGGTGTTCTTCACCGCGCTGCAGTCCGAGCGCGCGAAGGAAGCGCTGAAGGGTCTGAACGCGCTGGTGCCGGAGATCCGCCATGAATTGTCGCGCGCGGTGAAGATGAGGCACACGCCGGAACTGCATTTCCACTATGACGATTCGGTCGATCGCGGCGAGCGCATCGACACGCTGCTGCGCGATCTCGAACGAGAACCGTAGGACGGGTCTCGCCCCGCCATCGCGAGGGTTCCGCCGAAGCTTGCGATGATTCCGATCATCGCCAGACAAGAACGGAGAAGCCGCAACGGCGGGTCGAGACCCGCCCTACAGAACCCGTCGCATAAGGCATATTATCCCCCGATGGCCCAGGCCCCCAAGATCCCGTTCCGGAAGCTCGACGGCATTCTGCTGCTCGACAAACCCCGGGGGCTGAGCTCGAATCAGGCGCTGCAGCGCGCGCGCCATCTGTTCCGCGCCGACAAGGCCGGGCACACCGGCAGCCTCGACCCGCTGGCCACCGGCCTGCTGCCGATCTGTTTCGGCGAGGCGACCAAGATCGCCGGCAATCTGCTCGGCGCGCGCAAGGCCTACGACACCGTGGCCCGGCTCGGCATCGTCACCGACACCGACGACGCCGAAGGCCAGCCGCTGCGCGAGCGTCCGGTCGGACGTTACGACATCGCCACTCTCGACGCGGCCCTCGCCGCGTTCACCGGCCGCATCCTGCAGCGTCCGCCGATCTACTCCGCGCTCAAGCGCGGCGGCGAACCGCTGTACGCCAAGGCGCGTCGCGGCGAAAGCATCGAAATCGAGCCGCGCGAAGTCGACGTGCACGCCTTCGAGCTGCTGTCCGAACAGGATCTGCTGGACGGCGACGCGCCGCGGCTGCGGCTGCACGTCGAATGCGGTTCCGGCACCTACGTGCGCAGTCTGGTCCGCGATCTGGGCGAAGCGCTCGGCTGCGGCGCGCATGTCGACGAACTGCGGCGGCTGTGGGTGGACCCGTTCCGCGACCCGCGGATGTGGACGCTGGAATCGCTGCAGGCGATGGCCGAACGCGATGCGCATTGCCTGGACGCCTGCCTGCTGCCGCTTGAGGTCGGGCTGGTCGGCTATCGGCGGATCGATCTGACCGACGATGGCGTGCGCCGCTTCGATCAGGGCCAGCGTCTGCGTCTGCCGCAGGAGCGGCCCGGCGACTGCGCGGTCTACGATCCGAGCGGTCGCGCCCGCGGCCTGGCGCGGATCGACGACACCGGCTGTCTGCTGCCGCAGCGGGTGTTCCAGCGTCACCCGCATGCCGCCTGAGCCGGTCTTCGGCATTTTTCCTTCCCGAGCAGGAGTCTCCGATGTCTTCGACGATCGTGCTGTCCCGCCCGCTTTCCCGCCTGTGGCGCGCGACCGCCGCGCTGGCACTGCTGCTCGCCCCGATCTGCGGACTGCCGGCGTTCGCCGCGACGCTGACGCCCGACATGCCTCCCGAAGCGGTGGCTGCCGAAGCCTATGCCCGGATGCAGGCCGGCGACTGGGTCGGCGCTTCCGGGACCTTCGATCCGCAGGCCCTGCGCGGATTTCGCGAGATGTTCGTTCCGCTGCTGCAGGAGACGACCGGCGATGCGATGGCTGCCGGTCTGTTCGGCACCGGCACGACTGCGGCCGAGGTCGCGAAGATGAGCGATGCCGAGTTCTTCGCCGGATTCATACGCAGGGCGACGGGTGGCCTGGGGGTCAGCCTCAGCGGCCAGCAAATCCTGGGCGCCGTGCCCGAAGGCGAGGACCGGGTCCATCTGGTCACCCGCACCCGCGCCGAGACGATGGGCATGCGCGTCACCGGGATGGAGGTCGTGACCCTGAACCGGACCCCGCAGGGCTGGCGCCTGGCGATGAGCGGAGAAATGGAAGGGATGGCGCAGATGATCCGCAGGATGTCCGAAGCTTCGGCCGAGGAGATGCCGCTGCTTCCGCCTGAAGTCATGCAGGATCCTTGAACCGGACCCATGAACCGGATCCCCGAGCCGGCTCGTCGACGGACACCATGCCTTGATTGGGCGCGGCCAAGCCCTGGGGCAAGCCGCAGCCTTGAGCGCGACCGCCCGGCGGGCTACAATTCCGCTGCTGTCCGGGCCGGTTTTCGTTATTGCTCCCGGCAGCTCCGTTTCTCATCGCGTTTCACCCATCCCATCCAGGCGGCTCCTGCGGTGCGCGCTCCGGGCTCAGGCCGAGGCGTTCCTGCGGTTCCCGCGTCAGAGGTCATCATGTCCATCGATTCCACCCAGGTCATCGAAGCGCACAAGCGCAGCGCCAACGACACCGGCTCGCCGGAAGTCCAGGTCGCCCTGCTCTCGGCGCGCATCTCCCAGCTCACCGAGCACTTCAAGACCCACAAGCAGGATCACCACAGCCGTCGTGGCTTGCTGAAAATGGTCAACCGCCGCCGCAGCCTGCTCGACTATCTGCACCGGAAAGACCCCGACCGCTACAAGGCCCTGATCGAGAAGCTCGGTCTGCGCCGATAAGCTTCACACCCGCCGCGG
>JBIJBH010000347.1:0-4489 GCA_044345315.1 Lysobacteraceae bacterium | reverse complement strand
CCCTGCTCACCTTTCGCCATGTCCGTCGCCTGCGCGCGCTGTTCGCCGACGTCGACGCCGACATCGTGCATGCGCGTTCGCGGCTGCCGGCCTGGCTCGGCTGGTTCGCGCTGCGCGGCATGCCGGCCGCGCGCCGGCCGCGTTTCGTCACGACCGTGCACGGGCTGAATTCGCCCTCGCGCTACAGCGCGATCATGACCCGCGGCGAGCGTGTGATCTGCGTGTCCCGAACCGTGCGCGACTACGTGCTCCGCCACTACCCGCGGACCGATCCGGCGAAGCTGCGGGTGATTCCGCGCGGGATCGATCCGGCCGCGTTTCCGCCGGCGCCGTGGCCCGATCGCGCCGCGCGCGCGCGGATCGCGGCGGAGCATCCGGCGCTCGCCGGCGACGGCCCGCTGCTGCTGCTGCCGGGCCGCGGCACCCGGCTCAAGGGCCATGCCGATGCGATCGCGCTGCTCGCCGCACTGCGCGCCGACGGTCTCGACGCGCGGCTGTGGATGCCCGGCGCGCGCGAGCACGGGCGCGAGGCCTATGTGCGCGAACTCGAGACCGAAGCGCAGCGCGCCGGCGTCGCTTCGGCGCTGGCGATGACCGCGCCCACTGCGGCGATCGCCGAGGCCTACGCCGCCGCCGATCTGGTGCTGCAGGTCTCGCGCAAGCCCGAATCCTTCGGCCGCACCGTGATCGAGGCGCTGTCGGTCGGTCGCCCGGTGCTCGGCTGGGACCACGGCGGCGTCGGCGAACTGCTGCATGCGCTGCAGCCCGCGGGTGCGGTGTCGACGTTCGACACCGACGCCCTGCAGACGACCGCGCGCGCGCTGCTTTCCGCCGGCCCAGCGGTTACGATGCCGCAGCGGCTGCAGGACCATGCGCTGGCCGCGATGCAGGCCGCGACCCTGGCCTGCTACGACGACCTGCTTCGGGAACCGATCGCGCCATGACCGCCGCCGCCGCCAACGATGCAGTGCAGGCGCCTCCGGGCTGGCGTTGGGCGCCGTTCTGGGTGCTGGCCTTCGTCGCGCTGTGGCCGGCGCCGGGCATCGCCGAGGCGGTGCTCGCGCTCGGCGCGCTGGTCGCGATCGGGCGCCTGCTGTTCGTGCGTTTCCGCGGCGGCGGCGCACTGCTGGGCGCGCGCGCCTGGGCCCTGACCAGCGTGCTGTTCTTCGCCTACTGGCTGCCCGAACTGTTCGGCGCGGTCGACGCGATCGACCGCGCTCGTGCCTTTCGCGAAGTCGCCGCCGATCTGCGCTATCTGCCGTTCCTCTGGCTCGCCGCCGCGGCGGTCGCCGATGCGCGCGGGCGGCGCATCACCTTCGCCGGGATCGCCGCCATCGTCGGCGTGTGGACTTTCGATGCGTTGCTGCAGGTCGCGTCCGGCACCAGCCCGCTGTTCGCGGCGATGGATGCGGTGCGGCTCGCGGTCAGCGGCGAGCGGCTGTGCGACGCCAACGACTATCTGCTGCTCGATCGCCTCGGCGGCGTGCTCGGGCCGTGCAATCTCAAGCTCGGCGTGGTGCTCGCCACGCTCTCGCCGTTCGCGCTGCACGCCGCTGCCGCGCGGTTCGGCCGGCCGGGTTGGCTGTTCGCTGCGGCCGGCATCGGTGTGGTGATCCTGCTCGCCGGTTCGCGCGCGTCGTGGATCACCTACGGTCTGGTGCTGCTGCTGTCGGGCTGGCGCACGCTGGGCTGGAAGCGGCTGCTGGGCGTGTTCGGTTTCGGCGCCGCGCTGCTGGCGCTGCTGTATGTCGCCTCGCCGCAGGTGCGCGAGCGGATCGAACGCACGACGCATGCGCTGACCGCGGATCGCGCCGGCGTCGACAGCGCGCTCTCCGGCCGCGGCCGGATCTGGAGCGCGGCGCTGTGCATCGCGAAGGCGCATCCGCTCAACGGCGTCGGCCCGCGCGGCTTTCGCGAGGCGTTCCCGGCCTGCGATCCGGAACAGGGCGCGCTCGCAGAATGGGGCCTCGGCCCGGCCTATCACGCGCATCAGATCGTGCTGGAGATCCTGAGCGAAACCGGCATTCTCGGCCTGCTGCTGTGGCTGGCCGGCGCCGCCCTTGCGCGGCGCGCCTGGCGCTACGCCGAACCGGCCGCGCGCGCGGCCGCCTATCCGGCGATGCTGGCGCTGGTGGTGACGGTGTTCCCGCTCAACACCCATCTCGCGTTCTATTCGACGTTCTGGGGCGGCGTCACGCTGCTGCTGGCCGCGCTGTATGCGGGCAGTCTGCTGGGGCGCGATGCGCCGGAAGGCGCCGACACCGCTGCCGCGACTCAGTCGTAGACCCGGCTGCCGTCGGGCCGGCGCTTGAAGCGGCGGTGGATCCACAGGTACTGCTCCGGCGCCTGCCGCGCCATGGTCTCGATCGCGGCGATCACGCGCGCGGTGTCGGCTTCGGCGTCGTCCGAGGGAAAGTCCGCGAACGCCGGCCAGAACCGGAGCGTGTAGCCGCCGTCGTCGCGGCGCCAGTGCTGGAACATCACCACCGCCGCGCCGGAGAGCCGCGCCAGTTGGTGGGTCGAGGCCAGGCTTTTCGCCGGCTGGCCGAAGAACGGCACGAACACGCTTTCGCCGCGGCTGGGATCCTGGTCCGGCGCGTACCACAGCAGACCGCCGCGGCGCAGATGCTTCACCGCGCCGCGCACGTCCTGCTTGGTGAACATGCCCGCCGCGTAGCGCGAACGCCCGCGCAACACCGCCCATTCCATCGCCGCCTGCGGGTAGGCGCGATACATCCCGGCCAGCGGCGCGTGGTCGCAGGCGAGTCGCGCGCACATCTCCAGCGTGGTGAAGTGCCCCGAGACCACGATCACCCCGCGACCGGCGTCGCGCGCAGCCTGCAGATGTTCGATGCCTTCGACCATCAGCCCGCGGCGCTGCGGCGCGACCGAGCCCCACCAGGCGCGTCCGAATTCGAACAGCGCGGTCGCCAGCGCCGCGAAATGTCGGCGCAGCAGCGCCGCGCGGCCGCCCGCGTCGAGGTCCGGGAAACACAGTGCGAGATTGCGCGCCGCGATCCGCCGGCGTTTTCGCAGGGCCAACCGCAGCAGCGGACCGAGCCCGCGCCCGAGCGCGCGCTGCAGCGGCCAGGGCAGCCGCGCCGCCAGCGCCAGCGCGCCGATCCCCAGCCACACCGGCCAGTGACGGGGCGAGCGCGGCGGCGGTGCGTCGAAGGCGAAGGGCATGCGGGCATTGTACGGTCAGGCCTCGCCGCCACGGCCATGCGGTCGCGCTTCGCGCTTATCATGTCCGGATGCGGGCCGGCACCAGCGAACGCCTCTTCGAGCACCTCCTGCGCGGCCTCTATTCGGCGGTGCTGTACCTGCTGCTGCCGGTCACCGTCTATCACCTGATCTGGCGCGGCTTCCGCCAGCGCGCCTATCTGCTGCGCTGGCACGAGCGTTACGCCCGCTACGCGGAGGCCGAACGCGCCGAGGCCGCCGCGGTGCGCGAAGGCCATCTCTGGGTGCACGCGGTCTCGGTCGGCGAGGTCAACGCCGCCGCGCCGCTGATCAACGCGCTGCTGCGCGAATATCCGGGACGCCGGGTGCTGGTCACCACCATCACCCCGACCGGATCGCAGCGCGTCCGCGCGCTGTGGGGCTCGCGCGTGGCCCACGTCTATCTGCCCTACGACCTCACCGGCGCGGTCGCGCGCTTCCTGCGCCTGTTCCGGCCCGCGATCGCGCTGATCGTCGAGACCGAACTGTGGCCGAACCTGCTGTTCGCCTGCCGCGATCACGGAGTGCCGGCGTATCTGGTCAACGCGCGGCTGTCGGAGCGCTCGCTGCGCGGGTATCGCGCGCTGCGCCCGCTGGTCGGTCGCGCCCTGCGCACGCTGCGCACGGTGGCCGCGCAGTCGGACGCCGATGCCGAACGTTTCGCGCTGCTCGGCGCGCGTGCGGATCAGCTCGCGGTGTTCGGCAATCTCAAGTTCGATACCCGCATCGATCCCGCGATCGAGGCCTTCGTCGCCGCGTTCCGCGCCCGCGCCGCCAGCCGTCCGGTGTGGATCGCCGCCAGCACCCATCCCGACGAGGAAGCGTCGATGCTCGCGATCGACCGCCGCCTGCGCGCGCAGCGGCCCGATCTGCTGATGCTGTGGGCGCCGCGGCATCCGGAGCGTTTCCGTCCGGTCACCCAACTCGCGATCGACGCCGGCCTGCAGGTCGCGACCCGGACCCTGACCATGCTGCCGGATCCCGAAGACGCGGTGTTCGTGATCGACACGCTCGGCGAACTGATGCTGTTCTACGGCTGCGCCGACGTCGCCTTCGTCGGCGGCAGCCTGCAGCCGATCGGTGGCCACAACCTGCTGGAGCCGGCCGCGGTCGGCACCGCGATCGTCACCGGTCCGCACCTGCACAATTTCGCCGACATCGCCGAGCAGTTGCGCCATGCGGACGCGGTGCGGATCGCGGCCGACGCCGATGCGGTCGCGGCCGCGCTGCAGGCGCTGCTCGACGCCTCCGGCGCGCGCGCGCGCAT
>JBIJBH010000014.1:0-19324 GCA_044345315.1 Lysobacteraceae bacterium | reverse complement strand
CTTCGTCTCCGCCGAGGATCGCTTCGAGGGCATCGCCGCGCAGGACGACGCGGTCGAACTGTCGGGCCAGCTCAACGCGCTGGCGGTGGCGCTGATGAAGATCGCCAACGATCTGCGCTGGATGAACTCCGGGCCGCTGGCCGGTCTCGGCGAGATCGAACTGCCGGCGCTGCAGCCGGGTTCTTCGATCATGCCCGGCAAGGTCAACCCGGTGATCCCCGAGGCGGTGGCGATGGTCTGCGCCCAGGTGTTCGGCCATCACACCGCGATCACGGTGGCCGGGCAGAGCGGCAACTTCCAGCTCAACGTCATGCTGCCGCTGATCGCCGCGAACCTGCTCGACGGCATCGGCCTGCTCGCCAATGCGATGCGCGCGCTGGCCGACGACGCCGTCGCCGGCATGCAGTTCCGTGCCGATCGGGTCGCCGACGCGCTGGCGCGCAATCCGATCCTGGTGACCGCACTCAACCCGGTGATCGGCTACGAAAAAGCCGCCGCGATCGCGAAAAAGGCCTATCGCGAGCGGCGCCCGGTGTTCGAGGTGGCGCTGGAGGACAGCGGCCTGGATGCGGCGGAACTGCGCCGGCTGCTCGATCCCGCCGCACTGACCGAGGGCGGGATCCGCGGCGGGAGTGGCGGCGGCTGAGTCGCGCGCCGCCGCTCCGGCGATTTCATTGCTTCGCTGCGGCCGGTGCCGCTTCCGCGGAGGCCGCTTCCGCTTCGGCGGCGGCATCGCTGTTCTGGCCGCCGCCGATGTCGATGTCGGCGTTCATCTGCACGCCGCCGGGCAGGTGCAGTTTGCCGTCCTTGACGCAGTCGTCGATGTCGGTCTGGCTCATCGTGGCGTAGGGTTTGAACGCCGGAAGCGCTTCGGCCAGACGGTTCTGCGTCTCCAGCATCGGCGGCAGCAGCGCGCACAGTTTCTGCGCCGACTGTTTGATGCCTTCGGCTTCGGCTTCGATCTTCTGTTCGATCTGCTCCGTGTTGCCGGTGAACACGCCCTTCAACGCCTCGCCGACCGCCTTGCCGGCCAGATCGGCGCCTTCCAGGCCGATGCCGATGCCGGCTTCGGCGACCTTGACGATGTGGCCACGGTACTCCTGCATCAGCGCGCGCTGCGCCGGCTCCAGCGCGACCGCCTTGCCGTCGATCAGCAGATCGCCTTGCGGGGTGATTTCGGCCTTGGGGCCGAGACCGGAATCGAGGGTGATGTTGCCGGTGGCCAGTTCCTTCCGCGCCTGATCGGTGGCCTGCTTGACCGCCTTGCCGATCACGGTCTCGGGCTGCTGGCTCTGGTCCTGCCCGGCCGCGCCCTGCTGGGCGTTGCCGCTGTCGCCGCAGGCGGCGAGTCCAAGGCAGGCCAGGAGCGCGACGACCAGCGTGCGGGGGAGTGGGCGAGAGGTGATGCGCATGGAAGTCTCCCTGAAGTGTTGCGGACGGCGAGGTTCGAAGGATGGATGAGGAGGATCGGACAGGTCCGGCGGGGCGGGCAAGGCCCGGGAGTCATGTCGGGCCGTGCCGCGGTCGGTTGTCGGGTCTGTGCGCGGAAGCGAGGCATTTCAAGCGGTTGCCATGCCGTCCATGGCCGGGTCCCCGGGGAGATGCGAACCGGCGGTGGGCCGGTTCGCAAGCCTTGGTCCTCAGCCCTCGTCCCGCCAGCGGCGGAGGCGGATGGCGGCGACGATCATCGCGATGCCGACGGCGGCGCCGATCCACAGTTCCAGCGTCCCGAAGGCGGCCCAGCTGTTGCTGAAGTCGATGGCCCTGTACAGATCCTGCGGGCCGTTGATGTCGACGGCGTAGTGCGCATTGACGTCGGGGTTGGCGCTCCAGGTCATGGGCACGATGCTCAGCAGGCCGCGGAAGACCACCACGTACCACATCTGCTCGTGGGGGAACTCGACGCCGGCGATCGCGTTGGCGATGCCCGCGGTCATGCTCACCATCGCGCAACCCAGGATCGGCAGCAGCACCGCCCACAGGAAGGGCAGACGCTTGGCCCAGGCCGAGCAGAGCATCAGCCAGCCCACGGTCGGTAGCGCCCACACCGCGTACACCGGCAGCATGCTCAGCGCACCGCCGAGGATCCGGAACAGGTGCGATTCGAGCAGCAGCGCACTGGCGTCGGGAATGCCGTTCAGGGCGAAAGCGACGCTCATCAGCAGCAGGATCACCGCGCCGATCAGGATGCCGATGACGATGCTCAGCGCCGGCGCCAGCAGCAGCGCCCAGATCGCCTTCGACAGCACCGTGACCGAGTCCGAGACCGGCAGCGACTTCCAGAACAGCACACTGCGATCGCGGCGTTCGTCGTACAGCGAGCCCAGCGAGTAGAAGAAGACCACGAACACCATCACCGCGAGCGCGATCAGGATGCCGGAGAGGAAGAAGATGTCGCCGGTGCCGCCGATGGCCTGACGGGTGGCTTCGGCGCCGCCGTCGACCACGATGCCGCTGTTGGCCCAGTCGATCTTGCCGGCGGCCTTGGCCCGCTGCAGCGCGATCGAACCGCCGATCACGCCGATCAGTGCGAACAGACTGGCGATCGCGCCGGTGATCAGCGGCGCCCACAGGAAGCCGCCGCGGTTTTCCCAGAATTCCCGCTTCAGCAGCATCTTCAGCTTCTCGGCGGGGCCGTAGTTGCGCACCGCGAGGGGTGCGGATTGGATCGTGGCATTCATGCGTAGGTCCCCTTCATGGTGGCGACGAACAGATCGGACAGACCGGGAATGCGGGTTTCGCCCAGTTCGGCCAGCCGCGCCTGCGGCACGCCGTCGAACAGCATCACGGTCTTGCCGAAGGGCAGGGCGCGTTCGTCGATCGGATTCATGGCGCGCGCATCGTCGGTGCGGTCGCTGTTGACCAGCACTTCGACGTAGCGTTCGCCGAGGCTTTCCATCGTGGCGTCGAGCACGATCTTGCCGTCGCGGATGAACATCACGTCGGTCAGGATGTGTTCGATCTCTTCCACCTGGTGGGTGGTGATGATGATGGTCTTCTGCTCGTCGAAGTAGTCTTCCAGCAGTCGCTGGTAGAACTGCTTGCGGTAGAGGATGTCCAGACCGAGGGTCGGTTCGTCCAGCACCAGCAGGCGGGCGTCGATCGCCATCACCAGCGCCAGATGCAGCTGCACGATCATGCCCTTGGACATCTCGCGCACCCGCAGCTTCGGGTTGAGCTTGGTGTTGGCCAGGAAACGCTCGCACTTGGCGCGGTCGAAGCGCGGGTGCACGCCGGCGACGAAATCGATGGCTTCCGACACCCGGATCCAGCGCGGCAGCACCGCGACGTCGGCGATGAAACAGACATCGTTCATCAGTGCGTCGCGTTCGGTGCGCGGATCGCGGCCCAGCACCTTCAGATCGCCTTCGAACGGGATCAGGCCGAGGATCGCCTTCAGCGCGGTGGTCTTGCCGGCGCCGTTGGGGCCGATCAGGCCGATGATCTTGCCGGGGCCGATCTCGAACTCGGTGCCGTCCAGCGCGGGCTTGTTGCGGTAGACCTTGCGCAGGCCATGGGCGGTGATGACGGCGCTCATGCTTCACCTCCGGTGCCGCGTTCGGACAGCAGATCCTGCATGCGCAGGCCAAGACGCTGGATCCGCTCCAGCACCAGCGGCCATTCTTCGCGGAGGAAGCGTTCGCGCTCGCTGGCCAGCAGTTTCTTCGCGGCTTCTTCGGTGACGTACATGCCCAGTCCTCTGCGTTTCTCGACGAGTGCCTCGTCCGCCAGTTCCTGGTAGGCGCGCGAGACGGTGATGGGGTTCAACTGGTACTCGGCGGCCACCTGGCGCACCGAGGGAAGGGGATCGCCGGGCTTGAGCAGCCCGTCCAGCATCATCGCGATGACCCTGTCCTTGAGTTGTCTGTAGATCGGAGCGCCATCGCTCCACTGGATCGCGGTCATGGTCAGCTCCCGTTGCCGCTGCGCAGGCCCTGCGCGAATGAGAAAAAGGGCAGCGCCATCGATTCGCGGGACATGGCCCGGCGCTGGCGGCTGTGCGGTTTGGCGGTGCGTTTGCGCTCGCCGGATTCGGTCCGGCTCTCGGTGGCGTCTTCCGTGACGGTGGCGGTCGAGAGGCCGGCCGGCGCGGCCGGCGGGTTGGCCACGATCAGGCCGGCGGCCAGAAGACCGAGGGAGACGACGAGGGCGCGGACGCTGTGGATCAACTTGCGGGACATGGTCAACTCCTGTGCTCGTTGACTGGTGTTGTATGCAACTATAACACCAAAACACATCCGGTCAAGACCCCCGGAAACCTTTTCCCCCCAACTGAAGTCATACTCGGGCTTTCCCCTTCCGGAGCCCCCAATGCCGAGCGTTCTGGCCCGTTTTCTGGCCGTCCTGGTTCTCCTGCTCGCCGCGCTGCCGCTGGCCGCGGGCGGCGGCGATCTCCTCGACCACAGCTACCGCCCTCTCGCCGGCAAGACTCCGGTGCATCTGGGCAAGGCCTACCGCGGGCAGGTGCTGCTGGTGGTCAACACCGCCAGCAAATGCGGTTTCACCCCGCAATACGAGTCGCTGGAAGCGCTGCACGCCCGCTACAAGCCGCGCGGATTCGCGGTGCTGGGCTTTCCCTCCGGCGATTTCATGAGCCAGGAATTCGACGACGAGAAGGAAATCCGCGAGTTCTGCACCCTGACCTTCGGGGTCAAGTTTCCGATGTTCCAGAAGGTGCGGGTGACCGGCAACAAGGCCACGCCGTTCTATCGCGCGCTGGCGGCCGCCAGCGGCGAATCGCCCAAATGGAACTTCCACAAGTATCTGATCGGCCGCGACGGGCGGGTGATCGCCAGCTTCGGCAGCCGGACCAAGCCCGACGCCCCGGAAGTGATCCGGGCGATCGAAGCCGCGCTGCGGGCTCAGGCCCCGGCGGAGGCCAAGCGGCGCTGATGCGGGCGGTGGCGATTGCCGGCCCGGGCGCCGGCCGCGACAATAGGCGGCTGTCGTCGCCCCGGCCGGGATCCCGGCCGGGGCGGCGTTTTCCTTTTTCGGCGCGTCCGCTGGCGGCGCGCCGCCGTCGTCTGGAGAGCGTTTTCCGGTGAGATCTTTTCCGGTGAGAACCATGAGGCTTCGTTTTCGCGGCCCAGCCGCAGTGCTGGCGATGGTGTGGCTGCTGCTGGCGGCGGCCTGGGCGCAGGCCGCGGATCGCGTCGCGCCGACCAGCGAGCGCGACAAGGTCAGCTACATGATCGGCACCGATGTCGGCCGTTCGTTCGCTTCGTCGGGCCCGGATTTCGATTTCGCCGCCTTCGAGCGCGCGCTGCGCCACGCCTTCGCCGGCGGCGCGCCTCTGCTCGACGACGCCGAGTCCAGGCGGGTCGGTACCGCGGTGATGCAGCGGATCGCCGAGCGCAGCGGCCGCCCGGTGCCGGGTCTGCCGCCGGGCGCTCGCCCGCCGGCGGTGCCGCCGGAAAAGGTTGGATTGATGGTCGGCGCCGATGTCGGCCGCTCGCTGGCGCCGATTCAGGACGAGATCGAAATGCCGGTGTTCCTGCAGGCGATGCGCAGCGCGATGGCTTCGGAGCCTTCCCTGCTGAGCGACGCCGAAATGGCGCGCATCCGCGATGCGTTCTCGAAGCGCATGGACGAGCGCGAGAAGCAGCGTCTGGTCGAACTCGCCCGGCGCAACGCCGAGACCGGCGCCGCGTTTCTGGCCAGAAATCGCACCGAGAAAGGCGTGATCACCACCTCCTCCGGGCTGCAGTACCGCGTGCTGCGCCAGGGCACCGGTCGTCGTCCGCTGATGAGCGAGCGCGTGCGCGTGGACTATCAGGGCAGCCTGCTCGACGGCAAGGTCTTCGACAGCAGCTACGAACGCGGCCGGCCGGCCGAGTTCTCCCTGCGCAGCGTGATCGCCGGCTGGACCGAGGGCCTGACCCGGATGCCGGTGGGCGCGAAATACCGTTTCTGGATTCCTTCCTCGCTCGCCTACGGCGAACGCGGCAGCCCGCCCGACATCGGCCCGAACGCCACTCTGGTGTTCGACGTCGAACTGCTCGACATTCCCTGAGCCCCGCACGGACCGCCGCGGCGCCGACCCGAAGACCCATGGAGTTTTCCCCGATGACCCGAACCCTGCCGTCCAGCGCCCCGCAATCGGATGCTTCGATCCCGCGCGTGCCGCACCCCCGGACTGCGCTGCTGCGTCCCGCCGCGACCGCCGTGCTGGCCCTGACGGCCGGCCTGTGCGCGTTCACCGCCGCCGCGCAGACCGCGCCCGACCCCGCGCCGGTGACGCAGGCGCAGGTGTCGGACCCGGCGCTGGCCGACGAGAAGGCCAGGCTCGGTTACGCGATCGGCATCGACATCGGCCGCAGTCTCGGCCCGCTGGCCGCCGATCTGGACATGGTCATGCTCAAGCGCGCGATCGACGACATTCTCGCGGGGCGCACGCCGCTGCTCGACGAACAGCAGGCCGGCGCCGTGCGCCAGGCGTATTCGCAGCGGATGCAGGAGCGCCAGATGGCCGAGATCCGCGCGACCAACGAGCGCAACATCGCCGCCGGCCGCGAATTCCTCGCCAAGAACGGCAAGAAGCGCGGTGTCGTCACCACCGCGTCCGGGCTGCAGTATCAGGTGCTGGTGCAGGGCACGGGCCCGAAGCCGGCGCTGGAATCCACCGTCCGCGTGCACTACACCGGCACGCTGCTGGACGGCACGAAGTTCGACAGTTCGATCGATCGCGGCCAGGCCGCCGAATTCGAACTGACCCGGGTGATCCCGGGCTGGACCGAGGCGCTGCAGTTGATGCCCGTCGGCAGCAAGTACCGGCTGTGGCTGCCGTCCACGCTCGGTTATGGCGAGCCGGGCACGCCCGGCGGCCCGATACCGCCGGGCGCCACCCTCGTTTTCGAGGTCGAATTGCTGGAAGTGCTGTAACGTCCGCAGTCCCGTCGACCCCGTACCGCTCAGACTCCGTTCGCCCGATTCCCCGTCATCCCGACCACCCCAGACCGCCCGCACCGCCGTGGCGATGCCCAGACCCAGGAGCAGCTCTCGATGAAACCGTCGCGTAACCTCACCCTCGCCGCCGTCGCCGTGTCGTGCGTCGTGGCCCTGTCCGCCTGCAAACCGATCGAGAAGAATGCCGGCGACGCCAAGCCCGCCGCCGACGCGAAGGCCGATGCCGCCGCGGGCGAGAAGGAGGGCGCGCTCAAGGTGCCCGGCCTGCCCACCGAGAAGCAGCAGATCAGCTACATGATCGGCATGGACATCGGCAAGTCGCTCAAGCCGATGAAGGACGAGATCGACATGGCCACCCTGCAGCGCGCGATCAACGACGCGCTGGCCGACAAGAAGTCGCTGCTGACCGACGAGCAGGCGATGCAGGTGATGCAGGCCTTCGCGGTCAAGATGCAGGCCAAGCAGCAGGAAGAAATGGCCAAGAAGCAGGCCGAAATGGCCGAGCAGGGCAAGAAGAACATCGAGGAAGGCAAGAAATTCCTCGCCGAGAACGGCAAGAAGCCGGGCGTGACCACCACCGCCTCCGGTCTGCAGTATCAGGTCATCACCGCCGGCAACGGCGCGAAGCCGAAGGCCACCGATTCGGTCAAGGTGCACTACACCGGCACCTTGCTGGACGGCACCAAGTTCGACAGCTCGCTCGATCGCAACGAGCCGGCGCAGTTCGTGCTGAACTCGGTGGTGCCGGGCTGGACCGAAGCGCTGCAGCTGATGCCGGTGGGCAGCAAGTACAAGCTGTGGATCCCGGCGAACCTGGCCTACGGCGAGCAGGGCACCCCGGGCGGCCCGATCCCGCCGAACGCCACCCTGGTGTTCGAGGTCGAGCTGCTGGAAATCGCCAAGCCGTAATCCACGGACGACCCGCGCCGTCAGGCGCGATTCCGCGCGCCGCCGGAGACGGCGGCGCGCGTCGTTCACCGCAGACCGGAGCCCGCCCCGCATGCGCGTCACCATTTTCGGTACCGGCTACGTCGGCCTCGTCACCGGAACCTGCCTGGCCGAAGTCGGCCACCATGTCGTCTGCGTCGATATCGACGCGGCCAAGATCGAGGGTCTGCGCAACGGCGTGATCCCGATCTACGAGCCCGGCCTGGAGCCGATGGTCAAGGCCAACTTCGCCGAAGGCCGGCTCGAATTCACCACCGATGCCGCCACGGCGATCGCCCACGGCGACGTGATCTTCATCGCCGTCGGCACGCCGCCGGACGAGGACGGCAGCGCCGATCTGCAGTACGTGCTGGCGGTCGCCAGGACCATCGGCACCCATCTGCAGCGTCCGGCGGTGGTCGTCGACAAGTCGACGGTGCCGGTCGGCACCGCGGACAAGGTCCGCGCCACGATCGCGGCGGCGATGGCCGCGCGCGGCGCGCAGGTCGCCTACGACGTCGTGTCCAATCCGGAATTCCTCAAGGAAGGCGCAGCGGTCGAGGACTGCATGCGTCCGGACCGCATCGTGATCGGCGCCGACAGCCCGACCGCGGTCGAGAAGCTGAAGAAACTCTACGCGCCGTTCAACCGCAACCATGAGCGCATCGTGGTGATGGACGTGCGCTCCGCCGAGCTGACCAAGTACGCCGCCAACGCGATGCTGGCGACCAAGATCAGCTTCATGAACGAGATCGCGAACATCGCCGAGCGCGTCGGCGCCGACGTGGAGATGGTGCGTCAGGGTATCGGCTCCGACCCGCGCATCGGCTGGCACTTCATCTATCCCGGCGCCGGCTACGGCGGCTCATGTTTCCCGAAGGACGTGCAGGCGCTGGCCCGCACCGCGCAGCAGGTCGGGTATCGCGCCGAACTGCTCGATGCGGTGGAGTCGGTGAATCACCGCCAGAAGGAACATCTGTTCGAGCTGATCGAGCGCCACTACGGCGGCGCGGCGGCGCTCAAGGGCAAGACCTTCGCGGTCTGGGGTCTGGCGTTCAAGCCCAACACCGACGACATGCGTGAAGCCTCCAGCCGCACCCTGCTGCGTCAGCTGTGGGAGGCGGGCGCGACGGTGCGCGCTTTCGATCCGGAGGCCGGGCACGAAGCGCAGCGCATCTTCGGCGAGCGCGCCGATCTGGTGCTGTGCGAACACGCGGTCGACGCGCTGAAAGGCGCCGATGCGCTGGTCGTGGTCACCGAATGGAAGCAGTTCCGCAGCCCCGATTTCGCGAAGCTGAAGGCGGCGCTGAAGGATGCGGCGATCTTCGACGGCCGCAATCTCTACGATCCGGCCGAGCCCGAGGCTGCCGGACTGGCGTACTACGGCATCGGCCGCGGGCGCTCGATCCTGCGCGCCTGAACCATGTCCACGGACGAAACGCGCGCGCTGGAGCAACGCGTGGTCGAGCTGGAAACCCGGCTCGCCTTCCAGGAACAGGCGCAGACCGAGCTGAGCGACGCGCTGGCCGAGCTGCGCGCCGAAGCCGCGCGCAGCGCGGACCTGCTGCGCCGCGTGCTCGAAGAACTCAAACTCCACCGCGGCGATCTGATGGCCGATCCGGCCGAAGAACCGCCGCCCCCGCATTATTGATCCGTCAGCCCAGTCGATCCCCCGATGAGCGATTCCCTGCGCGACCAGTTGCTGGGCCTCGGCTTCAAGCCGTCGCCCAAACCCGAAAAGAAACCGGACAGGAAGCCCGATGCACAGGGGCGACCGCGGCACGAGCACGCACGTCCGGGCAGCGATAAACCCGCCGCGGACGGGAAACCCGGCGGAAGGCACGGCGGAAAACCCGGAGGGGGCAAACCCGGCGGCGGCAAGCCGGGGCAGGGCGGCAGGCCCGGCGCGCAGGCGCCTCGCAAGCCGCGCACCCAGGAAGAGATCGATCTGGCCAAGGCCTACGCCATCCGCGCCCAGCGCGAGAAAGAGGAGCGGATCGAGGCCGAGCGCCTGAAGCAGGAAGAAGCGGGCAAACGCCGCGAGGCGAAGGCGAAACTGGCCGAATTCCTCAAGGACAAGGCGCTGAACGACAAGGACGCCGAGATCGCGCGGCATTTCCCCTACGGCGGCAAGATCAAGCGCATCTACGTCACCGCCGAGCAGCTGAAACAGCTCAACGCCGGCGAACTCGGCGTGGTCCAGCTCGATGGCCGCTACCTGCTGGTGACCGCCGCCGACCTCGCCGAAGCCGAAGCGATCTTCGCGCCCGCGGTCGCGCTCAAGGTCGATCCGAATGCCCCGGCCGAGGACGATCCCTACGCCGATCCGCAGTACCAGGTGCCGGACGACCTGGTGTGGTGATCGCTGCGCCCTCGCGCGCTCACTGACCGGGCGTCCCCGGTCGGTCGCTGCGGAAACGCCAGATGGTGTAGGGCGCCTGCGCGCGGATGTGCTGCTTCGTGCGCAGCATTTGTTCGGGGATCGCGCTGTCGGCGAGATACAGCCAGCCGTCCGGGCCGTGGCTGAGGCCGTCGGCCCAGCGGATGCGCGGGTCGCGGATCAGGGTTTCCAGACCGCCGTCGCCGCCGCGGCGGCGGACGATGCTCTGGTGCTCGACATCGGTGATCAGCACGTTGCCCTCCAGATCGCCGCTGAGCCCATCGCTGAGCGGTTTCGGGCCCATGTCCTCGATCGTGTTCGCCAGCCGCGTCGGGTTGGTGCGCGAATCGCGCAATTCGGCCAGGGGCACGCGGTAGAGCGTGTCGTGCGCCATCGCCGCGTAGTACACCCAGCGGCCGTCGGCGCTGATGGTCAGCCCGTCCACGCCGGGCTTGAGCGCGACCAGACCGCCGAAGAACGCCATCCGTTTCGACGGCGTCTCGATGATCCAGTCCTGCGGCATCACGCTGGGGTGGCGGTCGAGCGCGCGATGGTCGCGTCCGCTCTCGATATCGTGCACCACCAGTCCCGGACGGTTGCGCAGGAAACTCACATCGGCGATCACCACGGTCGCCGCGTCGGGCGAGACCCGCAGGTCCTGCAGGAAGCTGCCCCAAGGCGCGATCGCGCCCGAGAACCGGTGGCGGTCGATCAGTGCGTCGGTCTCCAGATCGATCGCGATCAACTGCGCGCCGGCGAAACCGTGGAATCCGTGGTCGATCACCCACAGCCGGTTGCGGCTGTCGATGGTCAGGCCCAGCGGCGTTTTCAGGGTGGTCTGGAACAGCGCGTTCGGGAAGGGCACAGCGCGGCCGTCGCGCCATTCCATCAGTTTGTCGTTCTCCGGGCGGCTTTCCGGATGCACGGTGAAGAACAGGCGGCCGTCCGCGGAGACCGCGATGTTGCCGATCGGTTCGTCGTACTGCGCCGCGATCTCCAGCGCCGAGGCGGGCAATACGGGCGCGGTGTTGAGATCGCGATACGGCTGACCGCCGCCGTGGCGGACATAGGCGGTCGCGCACAGCGCGAGCGACAGGATCAGGACGATGGCGAACGTTCTGCGCAGCATGCGGACGTCATTTCCCCGTGGAATCACGCGTCGATGGCGATGCGACGCAGTCTGCCTCACCCGCTGCGGATTTCACACCGGCCGCGGTTCGCGTGCCGCCAAACGGGTCACGATCCGGCGAGTTCCGGCGGGTCCTCGCGGTGATCGGCAATCACCGCGGGCGCATGCGCAGGGTGTACACGGCCTTGCCGGGCAGGAATGGGCTCGGCCGACCCTGGACCCAGTCGTCGTGTCCGGCGCCCCAGAACGGCGACAGGATATGTCCGGTCTGGCCGCCGGGGACATGGGCGATGCCCTCGGCTTCGCGGCCGGGCGAGACCACCATGCGCTGGGAAGCGCCGAAATCCGGACCGACCACCCGCGGCATCGTGCCGTCGCCGGCGAGCGGATCGCGCGGCATGCACAGCAGGCGGCTGCCGATCAGCGGGATCGCGCCGGCCAGGGGATGGCAGATCGCGGCGGTGTTGCGCTCGCCCCAGGTGCGTTCCGACAGCGGGCCCTGCGCCTTCAGTTGATCGCGGACCTCGGCCGCGGCGTCTTCCAGCAGCGCATCCCAGCTCGGGTAGCGGCGCGAGAGCAGATGCGCGGGCCGCTGCTGCAGCAGCGGCCAGGCCACGCTTTCCAGCTGCGGCAGCGCGGGCATGTCGAAGCCCTCGCCGAGCGCGGCGTGCGCGGGTGCGGTCAGGCCTTCGGCGATGCGCTCGTGCACTGCGCCGCGCCAGCCGCGCACGATCCGGTAACTCACCGACTCCGGGGACGCGCGGCCTTCCCAGGTGCGTGCCGCGGCCGCCAGCTCCGCCAGCGCGGGCGACTTCGTCCGCGCGGCGGTGTCCTGCAGCAGGCGCTGCCATTCGCCGAGGAACAGCGCGCGATCGTCGAGCTGGATCGCCAGCAGGTCGCGTTCGCCGAAACGCTCGCGCGCGTACAGTCCGTCGCGGATCTGTTTCGCGCGCGCAGCGAAGGCATAGCCGCCGTCGCCGAGCGCGCGCAGCGCATCGCCGTCGGCGATCCGGTTGTTCGCGCTCCACAGCCGTCCGTCCGGCGGATCGATCACGCTCGGCGCGCCTTGGGTCGCGATCGCCCACGGCACGCAGTCCGCGGCCTGCTCGGCATCGGTCCCTGGCAGCGCCGCACTGCAGCCGGGCGCGCGCATCGGCCGCGGGCCGATGATCCGCCACGCGATCCGACCCTGGGCATCGCCGACCAGCAGGTTCTGCGCCGGTACCGCGCTGCGGTCGGCGAGCGCGAGCGCCTGGTCCAGATCGCGCGCGATCGCGAAATCGGCCAGACCGAAGCCCAGCGCGCCGTCCAGATGCGCGTTCCAGCGCAGCGCGAACAGACGATCGCCGTCGCGCTCCAGCACCGGGCCCCAGTCGGTTTCCTCGACCTCGAACGTCACCGGTGCGGCGCCGGCGACGCGGATCGTTTCCTCGTGCGAGACCGGGGTCGTGCAGCTCGAACGATCGGTGTCGGTGGCGACGCATTCGGTATGGATGCGCCAGTCGGCGGTGTCGATGTAGCTGTTGGTGAAGCCCCAGGCGACGTGGGTATTGCTGCCGACCACCATCGCCGGCAGGCCGGGCAGGGTGAAGCCGGCGATATCCACGCGGCCGCCGGGCGCGCGCGGATCGGCATAGCGCATGCGCGCGCGGAACCAGATGCCGGGGGCGCGCAGGCCCAGATGCATGTCGTTGGCGACGATCGCGCCGCCGTGCGCGCTGAGCGCGCCGGAGACCGCGAAATTGTTGCTCCCCGGCACGATATCGTCGGCCGCGATCCCGTGGCGCTCGCCCTTCGGCGCCGGCAGGGTGCGCAGATCGACCTCGTCCGGTCCGGGCAGCACGGCGTCGCCGCGCGGCGCGCCCATCAGCGGCGCGTCCCAGCGACTGCCGTCGCGGGTCAGCAGCGCGTACAGCGCCCGCGGCAGATGCGGCTTGATCCGCCACAGCGCCAGTTCGTTGCGGTTGCGGGCGTCCTGCAGATCGAAATACATCGAGAAGCCGGTCAGCGCCGAGTCCTCCAGCCGCCACGGCTGCGGCGTCTGCCGCAGCAGCAGATAGGGCCAGGGCCGCGCATCGAGCCCGGCGAGGCCGGCGTTGACGCCTGCGACATATGCTTCGAGCTGCGGCCGCTTGCCGGCGCTCATCGTCGCCAGTTGCGCCTGCGCCCGTGCGCGCATGCGGTGCACGCGCTGGCGCTTGTCGGTCTCCAGCGCGCGCGCGCCGAACAGTTCCGACAGCTCGCCCGCAGCCATCCGCCGCATCAGGTCCATCTCGAAATAACGCTCCTGCCCGTGCACGTAGCCGAGCGCGCGCATGGCGTCGACTTCGTTCGCGGCGTCGATGGTGACGCTGCCGTTGGCGTCGCGCTGCACCGTCACCGGCGCAGACAGCCCGGCCAGCGCCAGTTCGCCGTCGAGCTGCGCCAGACTGCCGCGCAGCGACCACCAGACGGTCGCGCCGCCGGCGAGGATCAGCACGAGCAGCAGCAGGGTGATGCGTTTCAGCCATTTCAGCATGCGGGAGATCCTCGGACGGGCGGGCGATCGGCGGACGCGGTCAGGCGATCTTAACCGTGTACCGCGCCGGACACGACCGACCCGACGCGCGTTGACGGGGCGAGGCGTCGGTCACATCGCATGCGGCGTCGACAGCGCCTCGCGCACCCGTTCGCGATACAGCCGCCCGAGCGGTCGTTCGATGCCGCCGCTGAGCCGGAGGCTGCCGCCGGAGACCGACTGGATATGCGACAGGTTCACCAGATGACGTTTGTGACAGCGCAGGAAACCGTGTCCGGACAGCCGGGACTCCAGTGATTTCAGGCTTTCCGACACCATGACGACACCGTCCGTGCACAGCAGTCGAGAGAAGTTGCCGTCCGCATCCACCGCCAGCACCGAGGCGCGTGCGATCAGGCGGTGTTGATGGCCGCAGGCGAAGGCGAGTTTGGGCGTGTCCGCCGCCGGCGCCGCGCCTTCGCTCAGGCGCAGGTCCAGCAGAGGCTGCAGGCGCTGCAGGCACACCGCAAGACGCTCGGCCGAGATCGGTTTGAGCAGGTAGTCGCGTACGCCGATTTCATAGGCGCGCAACGCATGATCCGAAGCGGCGGTGGTGGCCACGCTCAGCGGCGGGTGCGGCAGGCTGCGCAGCAGTTCCAGACCGTCGCCCCCGGGCATGCGGATATCCACGAACAGCAGATCCACCGGTTGCGCGCGCATTCCGGCGATCGCTTCGGCGGGTCCGAAGTAGGCGCCTGCGCTGACGAAGCGCGGATGCGCGCGCATCAGCGCTTCGAGCACGCGATGTGCCGCGGGCTCGTCGTCGATCACCGCATATCGGATCGCCGTCATTGGGGCTCCGAGGCTTCCAGCAGCGTAAGATACCCGCCCTGCGCGATCGGCTCTACCGTGAAACTGTGACGTTTGGGATACAGGGCCTGCAGGCGGGTGCGGACGATCTCCAGGCCGCGTCCCGTACCCGGCGCCGGATCGCTCGATGTCCTGTTCGCGCCGTTGCGCATCTCGAAGCGGAACCCGCCCTGGCGTACCTTCAGCGTCGCCTCGATCGATAGCCGGCCGTCGGCGTCGATCCCGTGCTTGACTGCATTCTCGAACAGGCTTGCCACCAGCAGCGGCGGCAGCGGCGCATCCGGATCGCCCTCGAAATCGAGTTCCACTCGCGACCCGGGCGCCGACCGCTCCAGAGCGAAGTCCCGGTATGCGCGCACGAACGCCCACTCCTCGTGCGCCGGTGCGTAATCGCGATCGCAGCCTTCCAGCAGATAGCGCATCATCTCCGCCAGCGACAGAATAAGTCCGGGCGCGCGCTCGGGCGTCGACAGCGCCGCGGCGTAGAGTACGTTGAGCAGGTTGTATAGCGTATGCGGAGCCAACTGCGCGCTCAGTGCACGATCTTCCGCTTCCTGCCGCATCCGATGGGCATGGATGAGATCCCTTCGCGCGCGATGGCCGCGCCATGCAGCGCGGCAGGCCAATGCGAGGATCAGGATCACGACCAGATTGATCGCCGAATTCCAGGCCGGTCCGGCCAGGTCGACCGCCGCGTGCGCCTGATGCAGCACGACGCCACACAGCATCATGGCGGGCACCATCAGGGCCGCGCGCAGCCAGGCCGGTTGGGGCCGGTCGAGGATCCAGTACGCGATGTGCACGGGCACCGCGTAGGAGAGAGACAACAGCACGCCTGAGGCGAGGGCGCCAGCCGGCGACAGCGTGCCTTGTCTGCCGGCGCCGACGATCAGCGCGAAAGGAAGCCCCAGTGCGCACCAGATGCCGAGGCGCGCGAGGACGGTATGACGCGATAGGGACATGGCGGTTTGCGGACGCGATCGGACCCGCATGATGGCAGCCGTCGCGCGTGCTGTGCTGCGAAGCATGATGAACGACGTGCCGAGAGGACGAACGAAGGCCGGGTCGGCGTCGTGGATGCCGCAGATCACGCGCGTGCGGTGTTGGTCATCCGATCGTGCGACGCGTCGGGATCCGTCGGTAAGCTCCTGCTGCCCTTGGCCGGAGACTTCCCGTATGCGTCGCCAGATCGCGCCCGCCCGTGCGCCCCAGCGTGCTTTCCTTGCTTTCGTCCTTTGCGTCGCAGCGCCCTGTCTTCAGGCTGCCGGCCCGGCGGACCGGCCCGCGCCTTCGCCCGAAGGCGACTGGCGGGCGCGTACCGAGGCTGACGTGGCCGCGATCGACCGTTGGGTCCGCGCCGTCTATCCAGCCTGGGTGGATCCCGAGGCGAAGGCGTTTCGTCCGCGCTGGCGGACCGCAGTCGCGCGAGCCCGGAGCGAGGCCGCGCGGACGCGCGATGTCCACGGCTGGCGGGCCACCGTCGACGGCTTGAGCAACAGCGTGGGCGACCTGCATGTGGGCGTGGTCGAGACGACGCCGCCTGTCCGGGTCCACTGGGCCGGGATCGTGGTGGAGGCGCTGACCGACCCGGCCGCGGCGGATGGCCTGCTGCGTGTGCGCGCAGTCGATGCATCGGCCCTGCAGGAAGCGGTCGATCGCAGGGTTGGTCCGGACGATCGCTGGCTCGGCTGCGATGGTCGCCGCCCTGTCGAGGTCATGCGCCGCTGGTTGCATCCGTGGTCCTCCAACCTCGACGTGCCGGGGGAGAGAGTGCGCGCGGCGCCGAGTGTGTTCGTGGACATCGGCAATCCGTTCCCGGAGAGACCGAAGCGCTGTCGGTTCGTCGGCCCCGACGGTCGCGTACGCGACATCGACCTGCGCTGGCGCGAGGTGGATGCGGCGACGCTGCGCGAGGCGCTGCGACCGGCACGACGTCTGCGCGAACCTTCGGGCGAGATCGCCCTGCGTTTCCTCGATGACGGCGGCGCATGGATCGAAATCGCCGATTTCGGCCGCGAAACGCCGCACACGGCGCTGCGCGCTGCGGTGGCCGCGGAGCGGGAGCGGATCCTGTCGGCACCCTATCTCGTGTTCGATCTGCGCGGCAACAGCGGCGGCAATTCACTGCTGGCCGATGCGTTGGCCGAGTCGCTGTGGGGCGCCGGCAGCGTGGTCGCTCCGCCGCCGCTCGGCGACAAACTGTGGCGCACCGGTCCTGAGGTCGAGGCAGCGGTGGAGGCCCTGCGCAGCGCCGTGGCAGCCTGGCCCGACCCGCCGGCGCAGGTGCTCGCGGCAATCGATGGAATGTTGCCTCGATTGCGCGCCGCCGCCGCCCGGGGCGAGGTCTTCCTGCGCGAGCCCGATCCTGCGCCCACCGGCAGCGGTTCCGCGCGCTCGCCGGTGCATCGTTCGCCGGTGTACCTGCTGACCGATCGCGGATGCGTGAGTTCGTGCATCGTCGCTGCCGACATGCTGATCCGGATGGGCGCCGTCCACGCTGGCGACCCCACGGGCCGGCAGACTCAATACATGGAGGCTTGGTTCCAGCGCGCGCTGCCTTCCGGCGCCGGACAATTTGTGCTGCCGATCGCGGTCATCCGGTTCCCGAGCGAGGCGCTCGGGGGCGTCGCACCCGAGCTCCCCTGGCGCGGGCACAGCGACGATGAGGCGGGACTGCGCGCATGGCTTGCCGCCGATGCCGCCGCGCGCAGAGCGAAGCGGTGAATCCGCGGCTTCGGCATCGGACCGGCCGTGCTCCCGGTGTTCACTCCACCGCCAGCCCGTCGACCTTCTGCCAGCCGCGCGGCAGCAGCCCGCCGCGGCTGCCGCGGGCGCCGAGGTAGGGTTCGAGTTCCTTGAAGGGCAGCGACATCGTGCGCGCGCCGGACTTGATCGCGAGGGTGCCGCCCGGCGGCACCACCGCGACCGCGACCACTCTTTCGGTGCCGCGCTTGGCCTTCGGGATCTCGATGATCTTGTTGCCTTTGCCCTTGTCGAGTTCCGGCAGCTCCGCGAGCGGGAAGGCGATCAGATGCCCGGCGCTGGTCACTGCGACGATGCGATCGCTGTCGACACTGCCCACCGCCGCGGGCTGCAGCACGCGCGCGCCTTCGCTCAGCGCAAGCATGGCCTTGCCGGCCTTGTTGCGCCCGGTCAGGTTTTCGAAGCGGGCGACGAAACCGTAGCCGTGCGAGGACGCCAGCACGAAGCGCGCATCGTTGTCGCCGGTCGCCATCGCCTGGAAACCCGCGCCGGCCGGCGGCGAGAAGCGCCCGGTCAGCGGTTCGCCGTTGCCGCGCGCCGAGGGCAGGGTGTGCGCCGGCGCCGAGTAGCTGCGACCGGTCGCGTCGAGGAACGCCACCTGCTGGGTGCTGCGCCCACGCACCGCGCACAGCAGGCCGTCGCCGTCGCGATAGCTCATGCCCGCGGCGTCGATGTCGTGGCCCTTGGCCGCGCGGACCCAGCCTTTTTCGCTGAGCACGATGGTCATCGGTTCGCTGGCGACCAGTTCGGTCTCGTCGATCGCCTGCGCGGCCTCGCGCGCCACCAGCGGCGACATCCGCGCGTCGCCGAATTTCTTCGCATCGGCCAGCAGCTCGTCCTTGATCAGTTTCCTGAGCTTCGCCTTGCTGTCGAGGATGGCGGCGAGTTTTTCGCGCTCGGCTTCCAGTTCCGCCTGCTCGCCGCGGATCTTCATTTCCTCCAGCCGCGCGAGCTGCTTCAGCTTGGTGTCGAGGATGTATTCGGCCTGGTCCTCGGTCAGCCCGAAGCGGGCGATCAGCGCCGGCTTCGGTTCGTCTTCGGTGCGGATGATCCGGATGACTTCGTCGAGATTGAGGAAGGCGATGAGCAGGCCGGCGAGCAGGTGCAGACGGCGCTCGACCTTCTCCAGCCGGTGCTTCAGGCGGCGGGTGACGGTGTCGGCACGGAACGCCAGCCATTCCGACAGCAGCATCTTCAGGTTCTTGACCTGCGGACGCCCGTCGAGGCCGATCACGTTCATGTTGACGCGGTAGCTCTTTTCCAGATCGGTGGTCGCGAAGAGGTGGCCCATCAGCTGTTCGACATCGACCCGGTTGCTGCGCGGAATCAGCACGATCCGGGTCGGGTTGGCATGATCGGACTCGTCGCGGAGGTCCTCCAGCCACGGCAGCTTCTTCGCGCGCATCTGCTGCGCGATCTGCTCGATCACCTTGCTCGGGCTGACCTGGTAGGGCAGGGCGGTGACGACGATGTTCTGGTTTTCCTTCAGGAATGTGGCGCGGGCGCGCACGCTGCCGGTGCCGGTTTCGTACATCGACAGCAGATCGGCGGCCGGCGTGATGATCTCGGCCGTGGTCGGATAGTCCGGCCCGCGCACGTGTTCGTACAGGTCGCGCACGGTCGCGTCGGGGTCGTCGAGCAGGCGCACGCAGGCGCTGACGATCTCGTTGAGATTGTGCGGCGGCACGTCGGTGGCCATGCCGACCGCGATGCCGGTGGTGCCGTTGAGCAGCAGATGCGGCAGCCGCGCCGGCAGCCAGGTCGGCTCTTCGAGGGTGCCGTCGAAATTCGGATCCCAGTCCACCGTGCCCTGGCCGAGTTCGCCAAGCAGGACTTCGGCGATCGGCGTGAG
>JBIJBH010000247.1:0-5892 GCA_044345315.1 Lysobacteraceae bacterium | reverse complement strand
CCTGGGTGATGTCTGCTCCGCGCATGAGGCTCGCTCCGAAAGATCAGGATCGGTATCGCAAATTGGTCGTCTGGAAGCAAGGCGCGGCCGGGGCGAAATTCAACAGCCTGTTAGACCGCCAATATCTTGCATCCTTGCAAGTTTCATCCCTTCAAAGCGCTTGAGTTTCAATACGATTGACGGCGTACGCTTGAGTCTCTGAGCTACGATGGCCTTATCGTCGATTGTCTTTAGTTTTGCTCGTAGCGTTGCTTGGAATGTATTGATCGGGTATCCATGAGCTGCTCGGTAGTTCGCAAGAACTTCGTCAGCAAACCGCCTATTGCTTTCCGTCGGATCATCGGAAATAAGGATTTCTCCTGCCCGATTAATCTGTTTCTTAGAGTATTTCGGTTTGACAAAAGACATGCGGCCTCCGCTTTGGACTTTCCTCTGTCTGCCATCGCGCTGACTAACGGTATCGTACGCGAAGTTTTCGAACATTTAGCAAGCATCACGACCTCTCTTGGCTATGTAGGCGAGGAGTAAAAAAACTCATCTACAACGCCGTATTTGAGCCGCGCACTGACAACTTCCAACTCGACTTTCGCCGACAGATGCATTGATCTCTATCGCTCATTATACGGAGCATAACAGGACGGACACCCATCCTCGGACTGTACTATGGCGAAAAGACGCGAAAGCTCGATCATGCATGGGCGTATCAGGCTGTCCGAAAGTCGCAGGAGCTTCGCTGGGAATAAGTGCGACGAAAAGCAGTCCCGTCGCTAAGCTCGGACGATAGGGTCACCGTGGGCTCACTGCCCCCCGCTTAGCAAGGGGGCGCCCGCGCAGCGGGCGGGGGATCGGAAGCACTAGCCGGGGCCCAAAGTTTGCTTCGCAAACTTTGGGATTCATGGGCGGAGCCCATGAATGGCGATGGCCCCGCCGGCTGACCTCGGCACCCGCATCGATCGATACCGTTGCTGCCTTCCGGCCCTGGCGGGGTTTTCGATCTAGCGTCGCGAGGGGCCGACGGGGCCACCATAGATGCGCCGAGGCTGCAGCACCGCGAGGGCGAGGACAGCGCACGACAGCCGCGTACTATACCACGCCTCGCCGGATCAGCCGCCGCGCGCGGCGCGAGCGAGCGTGGCGATGCCGGTCCAGTCCGCGGCCTGCAGCAGGTCATCCGGCACCATCCACGAGCCGCCGACCGCGAAGACATTCGGCAAGGCCAGATACGCCGGCGCCTTCGCCGGATCAATGCCACCGGTCGGGCAGAAGCGGACCTGCGGAAACGGCCCGCCCAGACTCTTCAGGGCCGCGATGCCTCCGCTCGCTTCCGCGGGAAAGAACTTGAATCGGCTCCAGCCGCGCTCCAGCCCGCGCATGAGTTCGCCGGCGGTCGCTACACCGGGCAACAGCGGCACCGCGCTGCGTTCGGCGGCCGCGTACAGCGCGTCCGTGGCCCCGGGCGAGATCGCGAATGCCGCACCGGCCTCCTCCACCGCGGCGAGGTCGCTCGCACCCAGGACGGTGCCCGCGCCGACGACGGCGCCGGGGACCCCGCGCATGCTGCGGATCGCCGCCAGCGCGACCGGCGTGCGCAGAGTGACTTCGAGAATCGGCAGGCCGGCTGCGACCAGACATTCCGCCAGCGGAACCGCATCTTCCAGCCGCAAAACAGTGAGCACCGGCACGATCGTGGCGCCTGCGAAGAGGGCATCGATCCGATCGGCGTCGCGGCCGCTCATCGGCGCACGTCCAGCCGTTCGTCGCGCATCAGCGCGAGCACGTCGGCCTCGGACGCGAGGTTGAAATCGCCGGGAATGCTGTGCTTGAGGCTGGCGGCCGCGAGGCCGAAACGCAGGCTTTCGACATCTTCCCGACCGGTGAGCAGACCGTGCAGGACGCCAGCCGCGAACGCATCGCCGGCGCCGATCCGGTCGACGATGCCGTGGAGCGCGCGGGTCGGCGTCGCGTGCAGGGCGCCCTCGCGGGTCGCCATCAGCGCGCTGATACTGTGATCGTCGACGCTGTGCTGGGTGCGCACGGTGGTCGCGATCCGTTTCAGATCCGGAAAGGCGGCGAAGGCGCGCGAGGCCGCGGCCGCGAAACGGGCGCCGGGTTCGTCCGCGGTCCTGGAGGTCGCATCCGGGTCTTCGCCCAGGATCACGCCGATATCGCGGTGATCGGCGAACGCGATGTCGGTCAGCCCGAGGATCGCATGCAGGATCGCGGCGGGATCGCTGTCCCAGGCCGCCCACAGTTTGGGCCGGAAGTTGCCGTCGAAGGAAACCGTGGCGCCGGCCTGACGCGCGGCGCGCGCGGCGGCGATCGCGGTCTCCGCCGCGGCGATGCCGAGGGCGGGAGTCACCCCGGAAAGGTGGAAGAGCCGGGTCCCGGACAACCGCCGCGGCCAGTCGTAGTCCGCGGCCTTCGCGGTGGCGAAGGCGGAATCGCGGCGGTCGTAGAGGACTTCGCTCGGCCGCGATCCGGCGCCATGGGCGATGAAATACAGTCCCATGCGGCCTTCGACCCGGCGAATGCCGTCGACCGCGACGCCGTGACGGCGCAGTTCGCCGAGGGCGGCATCGCCCAGGGCATTGTCGGCGATCGTCCCGAGCATTTCGCTGCGATGGCCGAAGCGGGCAAGCGAGACCGCGACATTGGCCTCGGCGCCGCCCACATGGACATCGAAGGCGGGGCGCTGGAGCAGCAGTTGCCGCCCCGGGGCGCCGAGGCGGAGCAGGACTTCGCCGAAACACACGATCCGGTCAGACATGGGGACCTCGGAGGCTGAAACAGACATGCTGCGACGCAGCATGCATTGGGCTGGATGTTTTGCTAGCTTTTGGCCAGCGGTGTCATTCTACTCCGGACCGGCGGCACGGCAACTAGCCCGGGACATCGCAGGAATCGCAAGAATCGCGTGTCCTGGCCCATATTCCGCGAGAGGGGAAATCGATGCACAGGCAAGACGGCAAGAAAAAGACACCGGTTACCATACTGGCTGCCTCGATCGGACTGGCGCTGCACTGGACCGCGTTCGCCGCGGCCGCGCAGCAGGCCGGCACCGAGCAGACGGAGACGACCCCGAGCGGACGCGCCGAATCGGACGAAGGCGAACTCGACACCATCCAGGTCGTCGGTTTCCGGGCGAGCCTGATCAAGGCGCTCGACGAGAAACGCGACTCGGCCGAACAGATCGACGCCATCGTCGCCGAAGACATCGGCAAATTCCCGGACCAGAATCTCGCCGAATCGCTGCAGCGGATTCCGGGCGTATCGATCGATCGCGATGCCGGCGAAGGCCGCTCGATCACGGTCCGCGGCCTCGGCCCGGATTTCACCCGCGTCCGGCTCAACGGGATAGAGGCGCTCTCCACCACCGGCGGCACCGACAGTTCGGGCGGCGCCAACCGTGGACGCGGTTTCGATTTCAACGTCTTCGCATCCGAGCTTTTCAACAATCTGACCGTCCGCAAGACGCAATCGGCCGAAGTGGACGAAGGCTCGCTCGGCGCGACCGTCGATCTGCGCACCGGAAGGCCTTTCGACTACCGCAAGCTCACGGCCACGTTCAGCGGCCAGATGAGCTACAACGATCTGTCCGGCGAGTGGGACCCGAGAGTCGCCGGATTGATCAGCAACACCTGGGCCGATGGTCGTGTCGGCGCCTCGCTTTCCGTCGCCTACAGCGAACGCGGCCTGCTCGAAGAAGGCTACAGCGCGGTGCGCTGGGAGCCGAGCACGGCATCCGGCGGCTTCTGCAGTCCGGTCGGGGTCACGCCGGCGTCCAGCGCCCCGGGTTCTTCCGCCGCGAACTGCGCCACAGGCATCCCGCGTCCGACGAACAGCGCCTCCAACGTCGCCGCCTACAACACCGCGATGGCGCCCGGGGTGTTCCACCCTCGCCTGCCGCGCTACGGCCGCCTGACCCACGAACAGAAACGCACCGGCGTGACCGGCAGTTTCCAGTTCAGGATCAACGACGACACCACGCTCTCGGTCGATGCGCTGTACTCGAAACTCGAAGCGACGCGCCAGGAAGATTTCCTGCAGACGATTTCTTTCAGCCGGACCGCGGCCCAGGGCGGAAAACCGCAGACCGAAGTGGTGGCTGCGGAGGTCGATGCGCGCGGCAATCTCGTCTACGGCGTGTTCAACAACGTCGACATGCGTTCGGAATCGCGCTTCGACGCGCTCGACACCACCTTCACCCAGATCGGATTCGATCTGCAGACCCGACTGAGCGACCGGCTGACGTTCAACGCCCAGGCCGGCACATCGAAATCCGAGTTCCGGAATCCCACCCAGACCACGGTGACGCTGGATATCCAGAACGTCGACGGGTATTCGTGGGACTTCCGCGGCAACGACCGCACGCCGCGGATCAGCTATCCCGTCGACGTCAACAGCGCCAGCGCCTGGCAATGGATCAGCAGCCCCGCCGCGAACTCGACCGGCTCTGAAATCCGGATCCGTCCGCTCGGCGCCGACAACAGCTTCGACAACGCCCGCTTCAATCTGATCTTCGACATCGGCCCGTCGCTCACGCTCAAGGGCGGACTGGTCTGGAAGGAATACGGCTTCGAGACCTTCGAATCCCGCCGCACCAACGAAACGCGCGTCCCGGGCCTGCCCGCAGGCGTCAGCGTCGCCGACATCACGCGGACGTTCCGCGGCTTCGGTTCGGGGCTCGGTCAACCCGGCGGCAACGCCACCGGCTGGCTGATTCCCGATCTGAACGCGATCGCGCGGCTCTTCAACATCTACTGCAACTGCGATCCGACGCCCGGAACCGCTGGCGATGGCGACGATTTCCGTCTCGGCGGGATCAACGTCGGCAACGCGCGCGGCAACAACTTCGCGGTCAGCGAAACCGACCAGGGCGGCTATCTGCAGATGGATTTCGACACCGACGTCGTCGGTCGCCGGCTCCGGGGCAACGTCGGCGTCCGCTACGCCTCCACCGAAGTCACGGCGACCGGATATCTCGCGACGGGCGGCGGCACCGAGGTGGTGGTGAAGAACGCCTACGAAGACTGGCTGCCTTCGCTCAATCTGGCCTGGGACCTGCGCGACAACCTGGTGCTGCGCTTCGGCGCGGCCAAGGTGATGGCGCGCCCGCAACTGCCGAACCTCAATCCCGGCGGCACGGTCAACACCACGCTCAGAACGATCACCACCGGCAATCCGCTGCTCGATCCGTTCCGCGCCACGACCTACGACCTGTCCGCCGAATGGTATTTCGCCGAGAATGCCCTGCTCGGTGTGGCCTTCTTCTACAAGGACATCGACAGTTACATCCAGACGCTGCGCGAGACCAGGCCCTTCAACACGACCGGCCTGCCGATCGAACTGCTGGCGCCGGTCGGCCTGCCCTCCGATACGCCGTTCGACATCACCTCTCCGGTGAATACGCCCGGCGGCCCGCTGCGCGGTTTCGAGGTCAACTACCAGCAGCCGTTCACGTTCCTGCCCGGCTGGTGGAGCAGTTTCGGCATCCTGCTGAACTACACCCGGGTCGAGTCGGAGATCGATTACGCGATCGCCCCGACCAGCAGCCTGTTCGTGACCGACAATCTGGTGAACCTCTCGCCCAACGCCTACAACGCGACGCTCTACTACGAAAACAAGCGCTTCAGCGCGCGCGTGTCCGGTTCGTACCGCGACGACTACCTGCAGGTGGTGCCGGGCCGCAACGGCAACGATGTCGAAGGCAAGCGAGAGACCTTCAACGTGGACGCGTCGTTCACCTACACGCTCAACGACCATCTGACGCTGACGCTCGAAGGCATCAATCTCACCGACGAATTCAACGATCAGTACGTCGATTCCAACGGCGACCGCGCATCGGTCTATCACCACACGGGACGGCAATTCTTCGTAGGCGCACGCTACACG
>JBIJBH010000343.1:0-4523 GCA_044345315.1 Lysobacteraceae bacterium | reverse complement strand
GTGGCGGCGGCCGCCGTGCTGACCGGAGGATCCGGATCAGCCGGCCAGCTTCTTCACCAGGTCGATGTACTTCTTCTTGGCCTCGTCCTGCGCGGTGCCCTTGAGCTTGGACCAGGCTTCGTACTTGGCGGTGCCGACGAAATCGAAGAAGCCGGGCTTGTCGCCGTGGACGTCGCCTTCGGAGCCCTGCTTGTAGAGGGCGTACAAGCGCAGCAGGGTGTCGTTGTCGGGGCGCTCGGCCAGGCCCTGGATATCCTTGGCGGCTTGTTCGAAACGGCTCTGCAGGTCGGACATGGCGAGAATCCTCCGGTGAGGCGGTCATGACAGCATGCCCCGGCCGGCGGGGTCAATACGCCGCCGGACGTGGATCGAGGGGCGGTCCCGGCCCTGCCGTGGCCCGGACCCTACGGCCGCGGATTGTTCTTGTCCCCGCGCTCTGGCAACTTAGGGCATCCGGCCGCGTCGCGGCCGGTCGGTTCACTCTCATGAGGGCGAGGACATGAGTTATTTCGTTACCGGCGCCACCGGCTTCATCGGCCGTTTCCTGGTCGCCAATCTGCTGAAGCGCAAGGGCACGATCTACGTGCTGGTGCGCAAGGATTCGCAGAAGAAGTACGACGCGCTGGCCAAGAAGATGGGTTGGGATCCCAAGCGCGTCGTGCCGGTGCACGGGGACATGACCGGCGCCCGCTGCGGCCTGACCCCGGCGCAGATCAAGACCCTGACCGGCAAGGTCAAGCACTTTTTCCATCTCGCCGCGATCTACGACTTTACCGCCGACGCCGAGGGCCTGCGCAAGGCCAACGTCGACGGCACCCAGAACGCGCTCGATCTCGCCGCAGCGATCGGCGCCGGCTGTTTCCACCACACCAGTTCGATCGCCGCCGCCGGCGTCTACCCGGGCATCTTCCGCGAGGACATGTTCGACGAGGCCGAGGGTCTCGACGATCCGTATCTGCGCAGCAAGCACGATTCGGAAGGGTTGGTGCGCAGGGAGAAGCGCGTGAAGTGGCGGATCTACCGCCCCGGCATGGTGGTCGGTCACTCGCAGACCGGCGAAATGGACAAGATCGACGGACCGTACTACTTCTTCACCTTCCTCAAGAAACTGCGCGAGATGCTGCCGCCGTGGATGCCGGTGCTCGGCATCGAAGGCGGCCGCATCAACGTGGTGCCGGTGGACTTCATCGTCGACGCGATGGACCATATCGCCCACAAGCCCAGGCTCGACGGCCACTGTTTCCATCTGGTCGATCCCGAGCCGATGCGGGTCGGCGAAGTGCTGAACATCTTCGCCCGCGCCGGCCACACGCCGGAGATGACGATGCGCATCGACGCGCGCATGTTCGCGTTCGTGCCCGGAGCGGTGCGCGGCGCGGTCGGCAACCTGCCGCCGGTCAAGCGCTTCATCGGCATGCTGCTGCGCGACTTCAAGATTCCGAAGGAAATTCTGAAGTTCATCACCTATCCCACGCGTTTCGACAACCGCGAGACCGAACGCGCGCTCAAGGGCAGCGGCATCTCGGTGCCGCGCCTGGAAAGCTACGCCTGGCGGCTGTGGGACTATTGGGAGCGCCATCTCGATCCCGACCTGTTCGTCGATCGCAGCCTCAAGGGCAAGGTCAAGGGCAAGGTCGTGGTCATCACCGGCGGGTCCTCGGGCATCGGTCTGTCGACCGCGCAGCGGGTGGCCGAGGCAGGCGCGGTGACGATCATCGTCGCCCGCGGCGAGGAGGAGCTGTTCAAGGCCCGCGACGAAATGAAATCCCGCGGCGGCAAGGTCTTCGCCTATACCGCGGATCTCGCCGACATGGCCGACTGCGATCGCCTGGTCTCGACCATCCTCAAGGAACACGGCCATGTCGACATCCTCGTCAACAACGCCGGCCGTTCGATCCGCCGCTCGATCGAGTTGAGCTACGACCGATTCCACGATTTCGAGCGGACCATGCAGCTGAACTACTTCGGCTCCCTGCGTCTGATCATGGGTTTCATGCCGACGATGATCCAGCGCCGCAAGGGCCATATCATCAACATCAGCTCGATCGGCGTGCTGGCCAATTCGCCGCGCTTCTCGGCCTATGTCGCCTCCAAGGCGGCGCTGGACGCGTTCAGTCGCTGCGCGCAGGGCGAGCTGTCGGGCAAGGGCATCAGCTTCACCACGATCAACATGCCGCTGGTGCGCACGCCGATGATCGCGCCGACCAAGATGTATGAAAGCGTGCCCACCCTCAGCCCCGACGAGGCTGCGGATCTGGTGATCAAGGGCATCATCGAGAAGCCGAGCCGGATCGCGACCCGCCTCGGCATCTTCTCGGCCCTGCTCAACGCGGTGGCGCCGAAGGCCTACGAGGTGATCATGAACACCGCGTTCGAGCTGTTCCCGGATTCGTCCGCGGCCAAGGGCGACAAGAAAGCGCTGAAGGAAGAGCAGCCGAGCCAGGAGCAGATCGCATTCGCGGCCCTGATGCGCGGCGTTCACTGGTAGCGCCGGGTCGACGCATGCGTTCAAACACGAAGGGCGGCCGCAGGGCCGCCCTTCGTGTTTGCGTTCGACGGAATCCGGGCAAAAAAAGCCCCGCCTACCGAAGCCGTGAGGGGAGGGGAGCTACGGACTTCTGACTGGTCGGCGGGGCGAAACGACGGCTCTGGCCGTCGATGGGAGCGTCGCGTGAACGACGAGAGAGAGACTGTGGAACCGGCGATTCAAACTAGCAGAGTGAACGGCGTCCGGGGGATGGATACGATTGCGGTCCCGCCCCCGTTCACCTGCGATGGCATCACTCGGCGGCGGGGGCATCCGCCTTGGGCTTGCGCGGGCGACGCGCAGGCGCCTTGGCGGCCTTCTTTGCGGCCTTGGCCGGGGCCTTGCGCGCGGTGGCGGGCTTGCCGCCCTGGCGACGCAGTTCCTCGGTCAGGGTTTCGACGCGGGCGCTGAGGTCGTTGAGATCCTCGCGGCTGGGCACGCCCAGCTTCACCAGCGCGCGCTGGACGCGGTCCTCGAACACCTTTTCCAGCTTGTCCCAGGTGTCGGTGGCGCGTTCGCGGGCCTGGTCGACGCGGCTTTCGACCGCATCGCGGACGACATCGGCGCGGCCGCCGGCGAACTTGCGCACGGTCTGCTCCAGGCCCATGCCTTCCTTGACCAGCGCCTCGAACAGCTTGGTGCCTTCGGCCTGGGCGCGGGAGAAGGCGCCGACGCCGGCGAGCCAGATCTGCTGAGCGGACTCGCTGAGGCTCTTGGACAGACGCTCCGCGTCGGCGGTGGACGCGGCCGAGGCCTTGGCGGTGGTCTTTTTCTTCGCGGTGGTCTTCTTGAACTTGGCCATATGCCCTCCCAGCGGGCGCTTGATCGATTGCGCAGCAGAATGCGCCGTGTGTCTAGAGTATTCACACGAGGGGAGGGGCGTCGGCCGCGATGCGGACCGACGGATGCGGGCCAAGGGCCGCAGCCGAGCTTCAGCCGCGCTTGCGGCGGCGGATCAGATGCTCGGTTTCGTCCAGGGCGCGGCGCAGGCGGGCGGTGGTTTCGGTGCTGCGCGGCGGCGGTTCGCCCACGCCGGTGAGCACGGTGCGATGGCGATCGTTGAGGATGTCCTCGCGCAGGCGGATGCCGTGCGCGGCCAGCACCGGGCCCAATTCCTGTGCGCGGTTGCGCAGATCCTGCAGGGTGTTGCGGTAACCGAGCTGGCAGACCCGTCGACGGTTGCCGAAGCTGAAGACGTTGGTGAAGAACATCTCGCCGTCGTTCGAGTTGGGCTCGAAGATCAACTGGTCGATATGCGGGAACTGCTGCGTGTATTTCGCCAGACCGACCTGCATCCGCGACTGCAGCAGGGTGCGGAAGGTCTGCGACATCACCGCCGGCAGGCCGCCCTGCCAGATCCGGTGCGGGTCGACGCCGTCGTGACGGCCTGCGTCGGTGTCGATCTTGGTCGAATCGAACGGCACCAGCGGATTGATCCCGAGCAGCAGGTCGATGCCGCGTTCGAGCAGCACCGAAGCGTGCATGGTCCGGCGCAGGGCGCCGTCGACGTAGTGGCGGCCGCGCACTTCCACGGGCGGGTAGAGGCCGGGCAGGGCGGAGCTGGCCTGCACCGCCTTGGAGATCGGGATGTCGCGCCATTCGTCTGCGCCGAAACGCACGGCCTCGCCGCTGTCCAGATCGACCGCGATCACGAACAGGTCGCGCTCGAGTTTGCGGAAGTCGTTGCTGCGGCCGCGGCGCGAGAACACTTCGCGCAGAAAGCGCTCGACCTCGGAATTGTCGAACAGCCCGGTGGGCACCAGGCTGCCGAAGCGGATCATCAGGTCGGACAGGCGCGATTCGCGGGGATTGAGCAGACTGCTCCACCACTCCAGAGTCAGCCTCGGCAGGGCCGAGGCGCGGCGCATGTACTCGAAGAGGGCGGGACGCAGGAAGGTCTCGGGCCGGAAGCGCACGTCGTCGCCGTCGCCGGTGATGAAGATCCGGCACATCTCCGCGGTCGACATGCGGTTGACCAGGCCGGCGGCGAGGAAAG
>JBIJBH010000013.1:0-19480 GCA_044345315.1 Lysobacteraceae bacterium | reverse complement strand
GCCCGGCGCCCTCGCCGGCTGGCGCCGCGCCCAACTCGAACCGCTCCTCGCCCCCCTGCTCGCCTCTCCCCTCGCCCCCGGCCCGGCCCAGACTGGCGGCGGCTGATCCGGCGTTTTATACTGCGCATCCCTTCGTGGGGCCATAGCTCAGCTGGGAGAGCGCGTCGTTCGCAATGACGAGGTCGGGAGTTCGATCCTCCCTGGCTCCACCACTTTTCGAAACAGAAAGCCCTGACCGCTGGTCAGGGCTTTTTTGTTGCCCCGCGATCCGCATGCGGCGAATGCAGGCCTCATTCGCCGCAGATTCTGCGGAGAATCCGGGCACCTCAGCCGCGTAGGGCGGAACCGCCGGAGGCGATTCCGCCGTTCTCGCCTCGCATGGCAGAAGGTGGCTTTTCAGCAGCGATGCCGGTCATCGCTATCGGTGGTTCCGCACCGCGAGTAACGCGATGCGGCCTTGCAAGCCACAACGCATGCGCCGACTTGCTCGTGAGGCCCCCCCAAGTCCCCCCCCAGGTCGCACGCGTCCTCGACATCCTGCAAGGCGAGATGAGCCGCGAACAACGCCAGGCCGCCCTGCAGCTGACCGACCGCAAATCCTTTCGCGAGCGCTACCTGCAGCCCGCACTGGCCGATGGCCTGATCGAATACGCCCTGCCCGATGCCCCGAGCAGTCGCTTGCAGCGCTATCGGCTGACGGACCGGGGACAGCTCACCCGGGACGCCGTGCGCGCGGAGCGCACGGCCTCCGGATGACGCTCGCGCCTCCCGCGCGGATCGCCCGCAGCCGCAAGCCCCAAAGCTGGCCGCCGGAACCACGCGGCATCGCTCAGTTGGGAGAGCATGTCGTTCGCAATGACGAGGTCGGGAGTTCGATCCTCCCTGGCCCCACCACTTTTCGAAACAGAAAGCACTGACCGTCGGTCGGGGCTTTTTTTGTTGGCTTGAGAGAGAAGGTCGGCGACGGCTGGTTTGATTGATTGATTGAATCGTTTTGCTTGTGTCGATTCACCAAGTCGAACGATGAGAGCTGTCTGCTTTCGACCCGAAGCGGTCATCTACTGCTGGGCTGCCGGGTAGTGCTCTTGTCAGCGTCCAATACGGCGGCAGGTTTATACAGGAGATCATAGGAAGGCAAGGGGGGGGCCTCCTTGGTGGGGTACCTATGGGCTCGGGAGGGACCTAGTCCAGTACGAAAACCGAATCGTCAGGGCTAGACTTGAGGTCCGACTACACCGAGGAGCAGGGGAATGGACAACGCGTTTGAGCAGGTGCCGTTCGGCGCCCACAAGTTTGCCGACAACCCGGAGCCCCGGTGTCCTTGCCTCCTGCTGCTAGACAATTCCGGTTCCATGGCTGGTCAGCCGCTCTCTGAGCTTAACGCCGGCCTGATTCAGTTCAAAGACGAACTCGCCGCCGACTCCTTGGCTGCCAAACGAGTCGAAGTTGCCATCGTTTCATTTGGTCCTGTGTCGATGGTGACGGACTTTGTCACCGCCGACGAGTTCGATCCGCCAACGCTCGAGAGTGCCGGCGATACTCCGATGGGATCGGCGATCGAGCGCGCCGTTGAAATGATCCGCCAGCGCAAGGACGTCTACCGCGCCAACGGCGTCGCCTACTACCGCCCCTGGATCTTCCTGATCACCGATGGTGCACCGACCGATAGGTGGGACAGAGCCGCACAGCTAGTGCGCGAGGGAGAGGCCACCAAGAACTTCCAGTTCTTCGCGGTCGGTATTCAAGGCGCGAACATGGAAATTCTCAAACAGATCAGCGTCCGCGATCCACTTAGCCTCAAGGGCCTTCGCTTCCGAGACCTCTTCAGCTGGCTATCGAACTCGATGAGCGCCGTTTCGCGTTCAACCCCAGGCGATGCCGTACCGCTGGAAAACCCGGTTACGCCCCAGGGGTGGGCTAGCGTCTAATGGAGCTGCAGGAGTGGCGTGCGGTCGCCACGTCGGTGACGGGGGCTTCCCATCGCAAGACAGGGGCGCCCTGCCAAGACAGTCACCGGCTGGAGATTATCACCGGTCTCGGGCCGGTCGTTGTCCTGATCGCCTCGGATGGCGCTGGCAGCGCATCGCGCTCCGACGAAGGTTCCGAGCGCGCATGTCAGGAGTTACTCGACAACATACGCCTATACCTTGAGGAAGGAGGGGCGCTGAATGCTGTGACGCGCGAAGTCGCGTCGATCTGGATCGAGAACGCTGCTGAGGCCATCCAGCAGACGGCCGACAAGGAGGGCCTTGCCTTGCGCGAATTCGCCTGCACGTTGCTGGCTGCCGTGGTATCGAACGAGCATGCTCTCTTTTTGCAAGTTGGCGATGGTGCCATCGTGTTTTGGGCGCGTGGCGAGGACGACTGGTGCATCGCGTCTTGGCCGCAGCATGGCGAATACCTCAATACTACGCGCTTTTTGACTGAGCCTGCGAGTCGTGGAGCCTTCGAGTTCACGCTCACTGCGGTTCCGGTCTACGAGGTGGCAGTTTTCACGGACGGCATCGAAAGACTGGCGCTGCACTATGCGACCCAGACTGTACATAGTCCGTTTTTCGACAGCATGTTTCCTGCCGTTCGAGCGAGCGAGACGCCTGGCCTCAATGAGGCTCTTTCGCAACAATTGGCAAGTTATTTGTCCTCCCCGACGATCACCGAGCGCGCGGACGATGACATTACTCTCCTAATGGCGAGTCGGGTGAAGGCCCCGTCGTCGAAGGCGCTCATACCAGTCGACTCATGAACGCACCAACGGTTAGGGGTTCCAAAGGCCCTGTTCAGCTCGGCAAGCAGCTGGGTAAGGGCGGCGAGGGCGTCGTGTATGAGGTCGTAGGCCAACCGGGCCTCGTCGCCAAGGTCTATCTTCGGGACATTCCGGCGGAACGAGCGGAGAAGCTACGCGCGATGTCGCAACTGCTCACGCCCAAGCTCGCGGCCCTGACGGCGTGGCCTCACGATGTGCTCTACGGGGGCGGCAACAAGGTGACCGGCTTCTTGATGCCGAAGATCCGTGCACATGATGTGCACGAGGTCTATGGCCCGAAGAGCCGGCAGCAAATCTTTCCCCAGGCCGACTGGCGTCTGTTGGTGCGCACAGCGCTCAACACGGCGCGCGCCTTTGCTGTCGTGCACGAGGCGGGCATCCTTGTCGCCGACGTTAACCATGGCGGCGTCATGGTCTCGGCCGACGCGACCGTTCGTCTAATCGACTGCGATAGCTTCCAGTTCACCGCGGGCGCGAAGACCTTCCTCTGCGAGGTGGGCGTCGAGGACTTCACACCACCCGAACTACAAGGAAAGGTGTTCCGCAGCATTGTGCGCACGGCGAACCATGACAACTTCGGCCTTGCCATCCTGATCTTCCGCCTGCTGATGCTCGGCCGACATCCGTTCGCCGGAAAACATCTCGGGAAGGGTGACCTTTCTTTAGGCGAGGCGATTGCGCAGTGCAAATACGCCTACTCGCGGGAGCGAGCCATCACACAGATGGTGCCACCGCCTGCCTCGCCCCAGGTGCTTGTGGCCGGGCAGGAGATCGCCGACCTTTGGGAGAGAGCCTTCTCACGGGCTGGCATGCAGCCGCATGGACGGCCAACCTCGGAGCAATGGGTCTTCGCCTTGCAGAAGTTGGAGGCCAACTTCGCCAAGTGCTCCAGTCACGGAGGGCACTATTTCGCACGGGGCGTGCAATGCCCTTGGTGTGCGATCCAACTAAGCACAGGAGCCTCGCCGTTCCCGCTACCGATGGGCGCTGTGCCGCCCGCGCACGCCAGCGGACCCTTCAGCCTCGAAGCGGTCTGGGCACAAATCACCTCCGTGCCGTCGCCCCCGGCGGCGCAGCCTGCCACCGCGTCGGCTGCCGTCGCCGTTCCATCCACCGAGGCACAGCGCTATGCCTCGCGCAAAAGAATGCTCAGCGGATTCGGCGTGCTGGCCGCGCTGACTGTATTCGCCGCTGGCATTGCCAACGGAATCGTTTGGGTCTTGAGCGGCCTTGCGGCATGGGCCGCTTGGGGAATATTCCGTGCCATGACCCCTTCGATCGACAAAGCGCAATATCGACAGCGCAAGACGCTGGCGGAAAACGAGTTACGGAGCCTGACCGATCGATGGATGAAGGAGGCATCCAGCCAAGCCTTCGAAGCCAAGCTCAATGAGCTGCGCCGTCAGCGCGACGAACTCGTCAAGCTTCCAGCTACTCGTCAAGCGCAGTACTCCCGGCTCGTGAGTAATCGAGAAGCTGCGGCGAAGAAGAAGTTTCTAGACAAATTCGAGATCTCTAATGCGAGCATCAGCGGGATTGGCCCAGCCAAGAAGTCGATGCTGGAGTCTTACGGGATCGAAACCGCTGCGGACATCTCACGAAATGCGATCCTCAACGTCCCCGGTTTCGGCCCGGCCCTGACCACGCGGCTCATGGACTGGAAGCGAACAGTCGAGGCGCGGTTCCGTTTCGATCCTAACTCAGGTGTCGATCCGAGGGATGTCGCAGACTTGGACCAGCGAATAGCGCAGCAAAAACGCGACCTGGAAGACTCGTTGCGCAAAGGCACAGCCGAACTCCACCAGATCCGCAACACGATTCTCTCGAGACGGCAGGCGCTGGAAGGCCCCATGCGTACTGCGGCACGGTCTGCCGCACAGGCGGATGCTGACATGCGCGTCATCCAATAACGGCAGATTGGCTGCACCTGAGCACGCAAACCATCCAGAACTCAAACATCGCAACGAGATTCGATAACTTCGTTTTGCTGACCGCTTCTCTTTCGAATGAAGAGCAGTATGCAATTTTCTGTTGCAGAACATGATGGTCTGAGCCAAGGCGACAAGTAGCCCCCTCACCCCATCCGCAAACTCCGCACCGCCTCGCCCTGACCCTGCGTCTGCTGCTCGACGTTCTGCGCCTGCGCCAGGGTTTGCGCCTGGTCCTGCCGCAGCGTATCGACCTGCTGCAGCGAGCGTTCGACGGGTTGGCTCAGGGCGTCCTGGGTCGCGATGCGGGCGACGCGGTTGCGCTCGTCCCACGGGTCCTGGCCCTGCACGACGAAGACGAAGGCGCCGGCGGGGTGTTCGGTGCCCTGGCGGTTGATGACGATGTGATCGGCGGCGGTGAGTTGCTGGCTCTTCGCCGCGGCGAAGGCGCTCATCGCCAGGCGTTCGCTGTTGGCGTCCGGGCTGCGGCCGAGGTCGGCGTCGATGCGGTGCACGCCCTGTTCGATCTGCGCGTAGAGACGATGATCGGGATGCCCGGGTTCGCGCGGGTCGGACAGTCGCGATTGGCGCGATGCCGGTGCGGTCGGTTCGACGGGTTCCTGTGCGCGTTCCGGCACGGGCTGCGGCGCGAGGCCCGCGCGTCGGATCTCGTCGGCGCTGGTCACGGCGGCGATGGCGTAGGTCTTGCCGTCGGCTTCCAGACGCAGGCTGGCGATCCGGCTGTCGGGGCCGTAGCGGCCATCGGCCTGCGGTTTCACCTGCAGCGCGGTGGTCGCAGGGTCCAGCCCGTTCGCGTCCCAGGTCGCGCGCACCGCGGCGGCCGCGATCGCGACCTGCCGGTCGTCCACATCGACGCCCGCATTGCGATACGCGCCCGCGACCGCGTCGCGAAGTCGCGCCTCGGCATCCATCGGCGGCACCGGCGGTATCTCGCGCGGCGGCGGCAGGCGCGCTTCCAGCACGGCGCGGGTCGCTTCGAGTTCGTCGTGCAGACGGCTGTTGGCGGTGGTATCGAGCAGGATGCCGTCGCCGACCCAGTGGCCGTTGGCCTGCCGCTCGTAGCGTTTACCGTCGGATGCGATCAGCGTATCGACATCGGTGCGCGCATTGCGCACGGCGGCGGGCATGTCGCCGTGCGCCGCCCAGCCATTGCGGATGTAGGTGTCCTCGTAGCGCGCGGCGATCGAGGCCGGGCTGTTCGCGGCGTTCTCGACCACGATGGCGGCGGCCTGCCGATCCAGCCGCGCGGCGCGTTCGGGATCGGCGGTTTCCGTGTGATGCGGCGTCATCCCGCGTTCGACGAACGGGCCGTAGACCTCGCGCTGCCATGCGCCCGACTCGGGATCGCGCACCCAATTCGATGTCCGGCTGCTCGGCGTATCGCCCGCTTCCGCCGGCAGCGAGAAAGGGTTCCGCTGCGCCGGTGGCCCGCCGAGCACCAGCTCCACCGATGCGCTGGTCGCCTGATAGTTGAGGCGGTTCTCGGTGGCAGGCGATGCGCGCAGATCGCCGCGCCGCGCGTTGTCGATGCCGTCGTCGCTGCTGTCGATCGGCGCCCTGCGCAGCCAGCCTTCCGAGGGCTTGTCGGGATCGTAGGTCCAGGTGTTGCCGCCGAGTTCCTGGTTATAGATCCGGCGGTTGTCGGTCCACTCGGCGAACTTGTCGCCGGCGAACACACCCGCGACACCGCCGATGGTCCCGGTGACCAGCAGACCGGGCCCGGTCTTCACGCCCAGCAGCGCACCTCCGGCCATGCCGATACCCGCACCGGTCCAGCCGCCGACACTGCGCGCACCGAAGTGCACCAGCTCCGACTCAGCGGCCGTGGCATTGCCCTCCCCGCGCAGCCGCTGCGCCGTGCGCAGACTGTCGGCCCCGTCGTAGATCTCGAGCGCGAGGCCGGCGACGCCGAGGGTACGCCCGGCTTGCATGTGCGCAGGGCCCATGCGGTGGGGCGCGTCGATCTCCGGTGATGGCAAGTCATGCCGGAATGTATTCAGGCGCGGGCTTTCGCCGGGGCGGAAATCGGCCTGTGCTTCGTAGCCATCGCGAAAGGCTCTGTAATCGCGGCTGCCGATGAACTTCTGCTCGTAAGCTTCATCCAGCAATTCCGCACTCATCGAGCGGTGGACATCGGGGTGGCCACGCATGATCTGCGGGGAGTCGAAATACTTGTCGTCCGACCAAATGCGAGTGATGCGGCCGGCCTCCTCTTCTCTGGCGGCGACTTCCAGCATGGAGACTTCGCCAGCGCTTTTTGGCGAGAGCATGCCGCTAGCGAGTTGCTGTTCCGTTTGAGGCGCAGATATGACAGGGACGTTCCTGTCAGAAAGGTAACGAAGAAGCTCTTCTCCGAGAGGGCCCTTTTTGATTTCTTGGCGAACTGTTTCGGTGATCGCGAATTTTCGATCCTGTTCTTCCGCCGCGTCAAGGTAAGTATCGAGCAGCTTCGCGCCGCCCGCACGATAGGCATAGACGAGACTGTTCGTATCAGCGAGGAAGTATCCGTTGCTCATCGCAATATCCTCAGATTCATTTCGGCAGCGAACGAACGTGGTCGCGGACCTTGCCAAGCAAGTTTCCGTTGTCGGCATACGTCAAGCCAGGAATCCAGCGATCCGCGAGACGGCCAACTCTCCACCACAAGTCATCATCAATTTCGTTGTTATTGCGCTGCTGTCTCAAGAACTCAGCATAATCGTCCGGCGCCTGTTGCTCGAAGTATTGGACAAAATTCAACACTTCGTCATCGCGCCACTGACGCCATTTCGCACGCTCCGCCATAACCTCTTCATAGCTGGCCAGCATTTCTTCAAATATCTGCTCATTCGACTTGGTGCGCTTCCAAGGGCGGTTGAGCCTGCGCAAAATGTTCGCTCTCAGATTCTCATCCGACAGCGCGTCGATCCTGGCTTGTAGTTCCGGGCTGATGGGCTCTTGCTTCGTCATGGCTTTTTTCTCCGACCCGGGATTTCCCGTACTTCAGACATGGATACGATCCTTGGTATCCGCAAGAAAATATTTCGAATGGGTTCTGATGGCAATGATGACGTCATGCTTTTCGTCCTGCGATCACCGGCGACGGGCGGTTGACAGTGCAGCCCGGGCAAGCGAAGCGCGCCCGGGATGTGCCGTGCAGGGGTCTTGCGTGCCGCGTGGCGAGGCCCGCGCTCGGAATCTTGTCGGCGGTCGAAGGAACATCGCGCCCAGAATCGGGGCAGGCTCTGAGGCCCCCGCGTTCGCGGATGACGGCGCGGGAAGGGAGCCGGTGGCTGGAGCCGCCACCCTGCCCCGCTCGCATGAGGCCGGCTACCGGGCTGAGTGGCCTGAAATTGTTTGCCATTAAACACCATTATTTTAATTTTAGAGTTCTTTAAATCAATTAATCGCTATAATATTGACAATTGTATTTTCCGCCCTGGAGTATGCCCGCGATGTCCCTCAGCCTCTCCACGCCCGCCGAGATCGCGCAGACGCTGGCGCGGCGGCTGCGTGTCGCGCGGCTGGCGCAGGGGGTGTCGCAGGCCGAACTGGCGCTGCGGGCGGGGGTCTCGGTGGGGACGATCCGGAATCTGGAGCGCGACGGCGATTGCACGTTCGTCACCGTGATCAAGGTGGCGCAGTGCCTGCGGCTGGAGGCCGGTTTCGAAGACCTGTTCGCGCCAGGCGTGCAGTCGATTGCCGAACTGGCGCGGCTGGAGGCGGCGACCGCGCAGGTGCGGCAGCGCGCGCCGCGTCGTCCGCGCAGGCCGAAGGGGACGCCATGAAATTGCTCGACGTGATCTACGCGGGTTGGGGCGAGGAATGGACGCTCGGCACCCTGGCCGAGGCCGGGCGCACGCTGCTGTTCGAGTACTCGGCGGAGGCGCATCGCCAGGGGCTGGAATTGTCGCCGCACCGCCTGCCCTTGCAGGTGCCGGCGTTTCAGGGATTCCCCGCGCATCAGTGGCGCCTGCCGGGCCTGATCGCGGACGCACTGCCGGACGGCTGGGGGCTGCTGCTGATGGATCGGCTGTTCCGCACGCGCGGGCTGCGCCCGGAGACGCTGTCGCCGCTGGATCGTCTGGCCTTCATCGGCGATCGCGCGATCGGGGCGCTGTGCTTCCGGCCGGCGGACGGGATCGCGCTGGGCGACGAGGATCTGTCGCTGCTGCGACTGGCGCAGGAAGCGCAGGCGGTGGTGCACGATCACGCGACGGCGGCGCTGCCGACGCTGGCGCGGCTGGGCGGTTCGCCGCACGGCGCGCGACCGAAGGCGCTGGTGCATGTGGATGCGCGTTCGTGGATGGTCGGCACGCAGCCGTTCGCGGGCGCCGTGCCCTGGCTGGTGAAATTCCAGTCGGGCGACGAGCATCCGGAAGTCTGCGCGATCGAGCTGTTGTACTCGCAACTGGCGCGGGAGTACGGCATCGACATGCCGCCGACGCGCTTGTTTCCGTTGAGCCGCACGCTGTCGGCCTTCGGCATTCGCCGTTTCGATCGCGAAGGCGGGTTGCGCGTGCCCACGTTGACGCTGGCCGGCGCGCTGGACGCGGATTTTCGCGCGCCGGCGGTCGGCTACGACATGCTGCTGAAACTGACGCGATTGCTCACACGCAGCCAGGCGGAAGTGGACAAGGCCTATCGCCGCGCGGTGTTCAACGTCGCGTTCCACAACCGCGACGATCACGCGAAGAATGTCTCGTTCCGTCTGGACGCTGCGCGGCGATGGCAGCTGGCGCCGGCCTACGATCTGACCTTCAGCGTCGGCCCCGGCGGCGAGCATCACATGGACGTGTGCGGCGAAGGCCGCGAGGTGACCCGCGCGCATCTGCTGCGTCTGGCGAAGATCGGCGATGTGAAGGCGGGATTCGCCGCAGACTGCATCGACGAAGCCTGCGCGCTCGCGGAGGGGTTCGACGCGATGGCCGAGTCGCTGCCGATCCGCGCGGCGACCCGACGCGAGCTGGCGCGGACGATCCGCCGCACAACCGGCTTGCTGCGCGCGGGCTGAGAGGGTGTTTACAAAATCAGCTTGTCAGCCGTCGAAGAAGCATTCTTGCTTCGGTAAGGCATACCCAAGCTTCCGAGACTGCGGACAATCGGTCGTGATGCATGATCAACCTGCGCGCACGCTCGTTCCAGGCATGCGTGCGCTCAACCACCCAGCGCGCAGGGCGGAACCGCCGAAGGCGGTGACCCGCTTCGCTGTCGAAAAGCAGTTCGCTTTGCGGGCTCCGGTCTACGAATGCGCGTTACGGCCTTTTCGTCTCCGTCGCCGGCGCGGCGAGGGCGCGTCGCGCTTCGGCGTGGAGGCGGTTGGCCTCTTTCCAGTGCATGACCTGCCACCAGGCGGCGATGTAATCGGCGCGACGATTGCGGTGCTTGAGGTAGTAGGCGTGCTCCCAGACATCGAGCGCGAGAATCGGCGCGCCGCGTTCGGCGACGAGATCCATCAGCGGATTGTCCTGATTCGGAGTCGTGACGATCGCGAGACGGCCGTCGTCGCGCAGGATCAGCCAGGCCCAGCCGGAGCCGAACACGCCGGCCGCGGCCGCATCGAACTGGCGCTGCATCGCTTCGAGCGAACCGAAGTCGCGCACGATGGCGGCGGAGAGCGCTTCGTCCGGGGCGCCGCCCTGACCCGGCGGGGCCAGCATGCGCCAGAACAGGGTGTGGTTGTAATGGCCGCCGGCATTGTTGCGGACGACGGCGTCGTAGCGCGAGATTTGGCGCTGGATGGCTTCCAGCGACATGCCGGCCAATTCCGGAAACGCGGGCAGCCGGGCATTGAGCTTGTCGACGTAGCCGCGATGGTGACGATCGTGATGCAGACGCATGGTCTCGGCGTCCATCACCGGCTCCAGGGCATCGACCGCGTAGGGCAAGGGGTCGAGCACGAACGGTGCAGGCGAATCGGCGGCGTGGACGGCGGCGGCGAATGCGACGGCGACCGTGGCGATCAGGGTTCGGGCGGAGCGCGACAACAGCGGCGGGAACATGGACAGTCTCCTGTGGACGAGGTGGGCGCGCGACCGAGACGGGGACTCAGGGCTCGCGCGGAGCGCGACGCCAGCGCGGGAAAGGGTCGTCGTAAGTTTGCCAGCCGAGCGGGCTGGCGGCCATTTCGTCGTCGTCGAGCAGGCAGGCATCGAATCGGGCGCGCAGGGCGGCTTCGTCGAGGCCGATGCCGATGATCGCCAGTTCCTGGCGGCGGTCGCCCCACAGCGGGTCCCACATCCTGCGCAGGGCCGCGTATTCGGCGGGATCGCGCACTTCCTCGGGGTCCGGCGGCAGCGCATTCCACATCGTGGACAGCATGCGCAGCCAGCCCAGTTCGGTCAGCGGCGCGGGCGGATTGAGCGGGAAATTCGCCAGCGCTGCGCCGGCCTGATCGGCGTCGACGCGATGCCGCGCGCCGAACCAGAAACCGGCGGCGCGATGCATGATCGATCCGCCGACGGTGGACAGTTCGCCGACCCAGTCCATGCGCGAGGCGAGCCAGAAGAAGCCCTTGCTGCGGATCACGCCATCGAGGCCGCCGCCTTCGATCAGTGTGTGGAAGCGCGCCGGATGGAACGGCCTGCGCGCGCGGTAGACGAAACTGGCGAACCCGTAGGCCTCGCTTTCGGGCGTGTGTTCGCCGCGCAGTTCCTTGATCCAGCCCGGCGCCAACTGCGCGCGGGCGTAATCGAAGCGGCCGGTGTCGAGGATGGTGTCCAGCGCCAGCGCGCCGTGCGCGGCTTCGACGATGCGCGCGTCGCGGTTGAGGCCGCGCACCATCGCGCGGGTGCGGGCCAGTGCTTCGGGGCCGGCGAGGTCGGTCTTGCCCAGCACGATCACGTCGGCGAATTCGACCTGTTCGGCGAGCAGGTTCACCAGACCGCGGTCGTCGTCTGGGCCCGCGGCCTGGCCACGATCGCGCAGGCGATCGGGCGAGCAGTAATCGCGGGCGAAGGTCGCCGCGTCGACCACCGTCACCATGGTGTCGAGTCGGGCCACGTCCGACAGCGAGAAGCCGTCCTCGTCGCGGACCGCGAAGGTGGCGGCGACCGGCATCGGTTCGGAGATGCCAGTGGATTCGATCAGCAGGTAATCGAAGCGGTCGGCTTCGGCCAGACGACGCACTTCCCTGCGCAGGTCGTCGCGCAGCGTGCAGCAGATGCAGCCGTTGCTGAACTCGATCAGTTGCTCTTCGGTGCGCGACAGTTCGGCGCCGCCGTCGCGGATCAGCGCGCCGTCGATGTTGATCTCGCTCATGTCGTTGACGATCAGGGCCACCCGTCGGCCCTCGCGATTGCGCAGGACGTGATTGAGCAACGTGGTCTTGCCGGCGCCGAGGAACCCCGACAGCACGGTGACGGGCAGGCGGCGATCGGCGGCAGCGGCGACGGTCTCGGTCATGGAATCGGTTCCGGTCAGGCGGATTGGATGCCCGGCCTGCCGTCGGCGACGGCGAAGCGGGCCAGGGTTTCGATGCCGCTGTCGCGGCGTTTTTCGCTGTCCAGCGCGCGGACCTCGATCAGCGCATCGCGCTCGAGGGTCAGCAGGCAATAGCCGCGGCGATCGCTGCGCGCGTAGCGCACCTGCGGGTTTTCGGCCGCGATGCGGTCGGCCTCGGCCTGGGTCGCGCCCTGCGACGCGATCGAGGTGCCGCAGACTTCGCTGGCGACGATCGGCGCGCGCGCGTCCCACGGATCGCGCTTGAGATCGGCGAGCACGGTGGCGTGGATGTCGCCGCCCACCACGAGCGGATTGGCGACGCGATGGCGCTGCAGCATCGACAGCAGCGCATCGCGGCTGCGCGGATAGCCGTCCCAGCGGTCGGTGCGCACGATGCGGCCGGGGCCGGGCATTTCGTCGAGCGCGCTCATCAGCGTCTGCTGGGCGAGGATGTTCCAGCGCGCGCCGCGGCGGGCGAGCGCCTGATCGAGCCAGCGCTCCTGCGCATCGCCGAGCAGGCTGCGGCCGGGCGCGTCGATGTCGGGGCAGGCGTCGCGATCGACCCGGCGCCCGCCGCCGCCCTTGAGTGGATCGGGACAGGCCTGCGGGCTGCGGTACTGGCGTCCGTCGAGCATCAGGATCCGCGCGTGCGCGCCCCAGCGCAGTTCGGCATGCAGGCGCAGGCTGCCGTCCGGCTGCGGGCGCATCGCCGCCGGCAGCGGCATGTGTTCGTAGTAGGCCTGATACGCGGCGGCGCGACGCTGCAGGAAGCGCGGATCGAGGTATTCCGAACGATCGCCGGCGTAGTCGTTGTCGGCTTCGTGATCGTCCCAGGTCACCAGCCAGGGCATGGCGGCATGCGCGCGCTGCAGGTCGCGATCGGTCTTGTACTGCGCGTGATGGACGCGGTATTCGTCGAGCGCATGCGGTTCGGGGCCGACGTGGCGACGCACGAGATCGTCGCCCCACGAGCTTTCGTAGAGGTAATCGCCGAGAAACAGCATCAGGTCGGGCGCGTCCTCGACCACATGCCGGTGCGCGGCGTAGTAGCCCTGCTCGTAGTGCTGGCAGGACGCGATCGCGAACCGCAGGCGCGCGGCCTGCGCGTCGGGCGCGGTGAGCGTGCGCCCGACCGGGCTGACTTCGTCGCCGCACAGGAAGCGGTAGAAATAGCCGCGGCCGGGGCGCAGGCCGCGCACATCGGCGTGGACGCTGTAGGCCCGTTCGGCCACCGCGCGCTGCTGGCCTTCGGCGACGACTCGGGCGAAGCGTTCGTCTTCGGCGACCTGCCAGGTCACCGGCAGGACATCGTCGCGGTCGATCCCGCCGTCGGGGTCCAGCGGCAGCGGGGCCAGCCGCGTCCACAGGGTCATGCCGTCGGTGGTCGGATATCCGGATGCGACGCCGAGGGTGAAGGGGTGACCGCGGAATCGGACCCGCGAGGTCTGCGCACGCAGCGGGGCCGGCAGCAGCGCGGCGCCGGCCAGTCCTGCCGCGGCGCGCAGGACATCGCGGCGGGTGAGCCGCCCTGCGCGCAGCAGGGCGTTGTGCCGGGCGATCCCGGGAGGCGGAGAGCGGGTCATGTGGGGCGTGTTGCGGCGAAGGCCGGAGGGCCGTTACTGTTATAAAGTAACATTTCCAGCCTCCGCCGGACAGCTCCGGCGGCCTCCCGCACCGCGACGGACGCCCCGCCGATGATTCCTCTCAGCTATCCCGAATGGCGCCATTGCATCGAATCGGTCTGCAGGATTCCGCTCACCCCGGACTACATCCGCGAACGCCTCGCCGCACTGGCCGATCCCCGCGACCACGCCACCCGGCGCTTCGTCGAGCTGTACGGCGCAGGCCATCTGCAGCGGGTGCGCGGGTGGTTCGAACAGGCGCTGCGCGACGGTGGAGCGGCGCAGTGAGCCGCGCAGCGATGCCGCCGGCCGCAATGCCTCCGGCCGTGGCGCATCCGCCGGAGCCCGCGGTCTGCGCAGGCCCGCTGGCGGAATCGCTGCTGCGGATCCGCGAGCCCGGGAGGCGGCTGGCGCTGTGGCACAGGCGCCTGCCCGCGGCCTTGCCGCGCTGGCTTGCGATGCATTTCCGCCCGCCGCGCGGCCAGTGCCGGTTCGCGATCGATGCCGACCTCGTCGGCAACGACGCGCTGGACGCACTGATCGCCGACCGCACCGGGCTGGACGGTGACGATTCCACCGTCAAGCGGATCCGCCGCGATCTGCTGGATCTAATCCTGCTGGCGCGGCGGATCGCACCGCAGTCGCCGGGGTTGCGGGTCCGGCTGGAGCGCATCGAGGATGCAGGCTGCCGGTTGTTCCATGTCGACCAGATCGGCCTGCGCCTGATCTGCACCTATCTCGGACCGGGCACCCAGTGGCTGCCGGAGTCGGCCTTCGATCGGCAGGGGCTGGGCTGCGGCTGCAACGATCATGTGCGCGACTGGGACGCGCTGCGCGAGATTCCCCGCGGCGCGGTCGCGGTGATGAAGGGAGAACGCTATCCCGGCAACGCCGGACGCGGTCTGGTGCACCGCTCGCCGCCGGCATCGCCGCAGCAGCCGCGCGTGGTGCTGGCGATCGATCTGGCCTGACCGGACTCGATCGGCGCGCCGGCCGCGCATCGCAGGAACGACATGGCTCGATCGATGCGGAAGCACACGGGCGCAGGATCGCTGGCGCACGAAAAAAGCCGGAGCTCCCGCCCCGGCTTTTTTCGTTTCAGCCGACGCAAAACCGATCAGGCGCCGTCGGTCGCATCCTTCACCTGCTGCTCCAGCCGCGCCTTGAGCGAATCGTCGAGTTTCAGCTGGCGGGCGAGCTCGTCGAGATAGGCGCGCTCCATGAAGTTCTGGTCGTCGGCGGCGATCAGGCTGGCGACGTACATCTCGGCGGCGATCTCGGGGGTGGTGGCGACGCTGGCGACTTCGGCCGGATCCAGCGGTTTGGCGAGTTCGGCCTGCAGCCACTGGCGGACGGCCGGCTCGGCGCCGAGGCGGGTGAATTCGCCTTCGATCGTCTCGCGTTCGCGCTCGTCGACGTGGCCGTCGGCCTTGGCGGCTGCGATCAGCGCCTTGAGGATGGCCTGACTGTGGGTCTCGGCTTCGGGCGCGGGCAGCACATGCACGGTGCGCGGGGCTTCGACCGGCGCGGCGGCGGTGCCGGCGGCGGCGCCGGTGGCCTGCTGCTTCTTCCAGTCGCCGTAGGCCTTGTAGGCCAGCATGCCGACCGCGGCCAGACCGCCGTAGACGGCGACCTTGCCGCCCATCTTGCGCGCCTTGCGGTTGCCGAGCAGCAGGCCCAGCGCGCCGCCGGCGAGGGCGCCCTTGCCGAAGTCCGCGCCGCTCTTGACGCCAGCGGCGTTGCCGAGGCCGCCCACGCTCTGCTGCGCGGTCTTGAGCAACTGGTCGAGAAAGCCCTGGGTGTTCATCTGTGCGCTGCTCCGGAGGGGGATGAGGTCGACACAGCCTACTGGAGTCGGGCACGACAGGCTTCAACCCGCCGGAAGTCATGCCCGCCCGGTGCGTTCATCGGTCCGACGCGTTCAGACAGACCGGCCGCAACCGGCGCATGATCGCCGGGCGCACGCGACGGCTGCGAACCCGGTCACGGAAGACAGCCGCCGGCTGGGCTACAACGGCGACACCCTGCTCCCGACAACACCCTGTCCCCCCGACTCCGAGGCACGCCCCCATGCCCCAGTCCGCCCCCGCCCTGCTCGGCCTCGTCCTGTTCGCGCTCGCCCTGCCCGCCTGCACCGGCACCATCGGCGAAAACGGCGTCCAGCTCGAACGCACCCAGACCACCCGCGAAGACCGCGCCGAACGTCGCCAGCAGCCCCCGCGGACGAGCGCGCCGGCCGAAGCCGCGACCCGGCCGCGGATCACCGGCGGCCGTCAGCCGTCGCGGCAGATCCCCAACCCGCCGTGGACGACCACCGCTTTCGGCACCTTCAACGAGCCCTGGGCGATGACCTTCCTGCCCGACGGCCGGGTGCTGGTCACCGAGAAATCCGGGCAGTTGCGGCTCTACAACACCGCGACCCGCACCACCGGCACCGTCACCGGCGTGCCCACGGTCGCCTACGGCGGTCAGGGCGGCTTCGGCGACGTGATCCTGCATCCGCAGTTCGCCAGCAATCGCTTCGTGTATTTCAGCTACATCGAAAGCGAAGGCGGCAACCGCGGCGCGGTGGTCGCGCGCGCCCAGCTCACGCTCGACGCCAACGGCGGCGGCAGTCTCGGCACGCCGCAGATCGTGTGGCGGCAGACGCCGAAAATGTCCGGCCAGGGCCACTACAGCCACCGCCTGCTGTTCGATCGCGACGGCAAGCTGTGGATCACCTCCGGCGATCGCCAGGCGTTCTCGCCGGCGCAGAACATGAGCGGCAATCTCGGCAAACTGGTGCGGCTCAACGACGACGGCAGCGTGCCCTCCGACAACCCGTTCTTCTCGCAGGGCGGCGTGGCCGCGCAGGTGTGGTCGCTGGGCCATCGCAATCCGCTGGGCATCGCGATGGACGCCACCGGCCGCATCTGGACCCACGAAATGGGCCCGCAGTTCGGCGACGAGGTCAATCTGATCGAACGCGGCAGCAACTACGGCTGGCCCAACGTCTCCAACGGCAACCACTACGACGGCGTCAACATTCCCGATCACGCCGCGGGCGACGGCTACAACGCGCCGGAAGTCTCGTGGAGCGGCACCACCATCGCCCCGGCCGGTTTCATCATCTACAGCGGCGATCTGTTCCCGTGGTTCCGCGGCGACGGCTTCATCGGCGGCCTCGCCTCACAGGCGCTGGTCCGCATCCGCATCGAAGGCAACACCGCGCGCGAAGTCGACCGCTACTCGATGGGCCGCCGCATCCGCGAAGTGGAACAGGGCCCCGACGGCGCGATCTGGGTGCTCGAAGACGGCAGCAGCGGACGACTGGTGCGGCTGACGCCGGCGCCGATGTGAACAACGACGCCCTCCGGGAAGCGGAGGGCGTCCGCCGTCTCATGCGCCGCGCACGGCCTTGCGCATGTGTTGGAGCGTCTTCAGCAGAGCCGGCTTGGCATACGCCCAGTTGTGGCATTTGAAGCTGCGCAGGTTGTCGATCGGCGACTTGCAGCGGTAGCAATGCAGGCCGGCGATGGCCTTCGGCGCTTCGATGTTGACGTATTTCTGATCGCCGAGGATCACCTGCGCGATCATCTCGCGGTCGTGGACCCGCCCCAGCGCCGAATCGACGATATCCAGCCAGGTCGTCTCCCTGCGGCAATGCGGGCAGCGCTTGCGATCGCCGCTCACCCACAGCGGCGCGCCGATGGTCTTCGGCGGCATGCCCAGCAGCTTCTCGATCTCACGCACGTCCTCGGTCGGCGTCAACCATTTGTGTCGTCCCGGCAGCGACGACGGCGCTTCGTAGACCTGCCCGAACACCGCATCGCTCACCGGCAGCGTGTTCCTCTTCATGTTTCTCCCTCCTGCGTGCAGCGAGCGACGCGCCCGCGACGCCCTCACTTCCGGCCAACGTCGCGCAGGCGAACAAGCGGACAGCCGTATGACGGAAAGCGGCAGGAAAGGGGCGCACGGCCCCCTTGGCGCGATCGCGATCGGAAGCTTCGGGCCTCGCTTGCGCGAGGATCATGCGAATGCGGTGGCTCGCGATGGCGAACGCCAGGGCACGTATGGCTTGGCAGGGGATTCCGGAGGCGGCATGCGCTGCGCCGGGGACGGCGTCGCGGGTATCAATGTGATGGTGGGTCGTGATGGATTCGAACCATCGACCAGCGGATTAAAAGTCCGATGCTCTACCGACTGAGCTAACGACCCATCGAGTGCCGGGGCGACCCGGTCCGGCGTTGCACCGGGTGCGCATTTTAGCCCAAACGGCGACGAACGGGTCAGCCGGGGCGGTAGCGGGTGGGATCGGGCACGCCGGCGGCGGCAAAACCCTCGGCGCGGAGGCGGCAGGCGTCGCAGTGGCCGCAGGCGCGGCCTTCGGCGTCGGCCTGGTAGCAGGAGACGGTCGCGGCGAAATCCACGCCCAGGCGCAGGCCCTCGCGGACGATGTCGGCCTTGGTCATGCGCATCAGCGGGGCGTGGACCCGGAAGCCGGCGCCCTCGACCCCGGCCTTGGTGGCGAGGTTGGCCAGGGCCTCGAAGCCGGCGATGAATTCGGGCCGGCAGTCGGGATAGCCGGAATAGTCGACCGCGTTGACCCCGCAGAACAGGTCGGTCGCGCCCAGCACTTCGGCCCAGCCCAGCGCGACCGAGAGCATGATCGTGTTGCGCGCCGGCACGTAGGTGCTGGGGATGCCGGCGCCGATGACGTGACCGTCGGAGTCGACCGGCACATCGATCGCGTCGTCGGTCAGGGCCGAGCCGCCGAGGCTGCGCAGGTCGACGTGCACGGTCTTGTGCGCGACCGCGCCGAGCGCCTGCGCCACTCGCGCGGCGGCGTCGAGTTCGGAGGTGTGGCGCTGGCCGTAGCGCACGCTCAGCGCATGCGGGGCGAAGCCGCGCTCGCGGGCGATGGCGAGGACGACGGCGGAGTCCATGCCTCCGGAGACCAGGACGACGGCTGGTTTGATCGGCGATTCCATCATCGGCATTCCTCAGCGGCCGGGCTCGTCGCCCCACAGGAGCTTGTGCAACTGCATCTGGAACTTGACCGGCAGGCGGTCGGCGACGATCCAGTCGGCGAGTTCGCGCGCGGGCAGTTGTTCCTTGCTGGGCGAGAACAGCACATCGCAGCGCGTGTGCAGGCGATGTTCGGCGAGCACCGCGCGCGCCCAGTCGTAGTCGGCGCGGTCGCAGATCACGAACTTGATCTGATCGTGCGCGGTGAGCAGCGGCAGATTCTCCCAGCGGTTGCGATCGGCTTCGCCGGAGGCGGGCGTCTTGATGTCGAGCACCCGCGACACGCGCGGATCGACTTCGGCGATGTCGATCGCGCCGGAAGTCTCCAGCGAGACGACGTAGCCGGCGTCGCACAGCCGGCGCAGCAGGTCGATGCAGCGCTTCTGCGCCAGCGGCTCGCCGCCGGTGACGCAGACGTGGCGGACGCCGTGACCGGCGACTTCGGCGAGGATGTCGTCGATGCTCCGCCACTCGCCGCCGAAGAAGGAATAGGTGGTGTCGCAGTAGCGGCAGCGCAGCGGACAGCCGGTCAGGCGCACGAACACGGTCGGCCAGCCGGCGTCGCGGGCCTCGCCCTGCAGGGACAGGAAGATTTCGGTGATCTTGAGGCGATCCGCCGCCGCGGCGGTCGCTGCGGGCGCGGTCGCTTCAGGGGAAGCAGCGGCGTTCATCGGGGCATTTTAGCGGCTGGACCGCCCGGGCGTACGAAGGCCAGG
>JBIJBH010000299.1:0-5172 GCA_044345315.1 Lysobacteraceae bacterium | reverse complement strand
GTCTCCGAACCCACAGCCAGCATCCAGCAGCTCCGGGTCGAGGCCGATGGCCGCTGGACGGTCGACCTCCGTCTGCAGAACTTCAGCAACGTGACGATGCGTTTCGAGCAGGTGAAACTGACCCTGCGCGCCGGCGAGGAAACCGCCGGCGAACTGACCGCCGATACGGCCCTGACCGTCGGCCCGGAGTCGGCCGACATCGCCCAGGTCACGCTCACGCCCTCCGCCGGCGCCCGCATCCTCGTCGCCGGCGTGCTCGCCGATCGCCGCAATCTCGACTACACCCTCGAAGGCACGCTCATGGCCGCCGCCGAGGATCGCAAATCGCGCGAGTACCGCATTCGCCGCAGCAGCGCGCTCAGCCCCGTACCCGGCCTGCCCGGCGTGCTGCGCTGAATGCGCCTCAGCGTCCCCATCCTTCCTTCCCCGGACCTCTCCCGCCCCGCGCATGAACACCTACAAAGCCCCGCTCGCCGATATCCGTTTCGTGCTCCATGACGTGCTCGCCTGCGAGCAGACCTTCGCCAAACTCGGTTTCGAGGACGCCGGCCGCGAGTTGATCGACGCCATCCTCGACGAAAGCGCGCGCTTCTCCGAAACCGTGCTGGCCCCGCTCAACCGCGTCGGCGATACCCACGGTGCGGTCTACGACAAGGAAAGCGGCCGGGTGACGACGCCGCCGGGCTTCCGCGAGGCCTATCTGCAGTTCGCAGAGGCCGGCTGGACCGGCCTCGAATCGCCGGCCGGCTACGGCGGCCAAGGCATGCCGCACACCCTCGGCACCGCGATGAAGGAAATGGTGCACGCGGCCAATCTGGCCTGGGGCAACTTCCCGCTGCTCTCGCACGGCGCCACCGATGCCCTGCTGCAGCACGGCGAGGAATGGCAGAAGGACGCCTTCCTGCCGCCGATGATCGCCGGTCGCTGGACCGGCACCATGTGCCTGACCGAACCGCACTGCGGCAGCGACCTGGGCCTGCTCAAGACCCGCGCCGAACCGCAGGCCGACGGCAGTTACCGGATCACCGGCACCAAGATCTTCATCACCGCCGGCGAGCACGACCTGACCGAGAACATCGTGCATCTGGTGCTGGCCCGCCTGCCCGATGCCCCGGCCGGCAGCAAGGGCATCTCGATGTTCATCGTGCCGAAGATCAAGGTCGGCCGCGACGGCAGCCTCGGCGCGCCCAACGCGGTGCGCTGCGGCGCGATCGAACACAAGATGGGCATCCACGGCTCGGCCACCTGCGTGATGAATTTCGACGACGCCGAGGGCTGGTTGATCGGCGAGCCGCACAAGGGCCTGTTCGCGATGTTCACGATGATGAACGGCGCGCGGCTGTCGGTCGGCCTGCAGGGCCTCGGCCTGTCCGAACGCGCCTACCAGAACGCCCTGCGCTACGGCCGCGAGCGGCTGCAGATGCGCGCGCTGTCGGGCACGAAATTCCCGGAAAAAGCCGCCGATCCGATCATCGTCCATCCCGACGTGCGGCGCATGCTGCTGACCCAGAAGGCGCTGATCGAGGGCAGCCGTCTGCTCGGCTATCACGCCACCATCGCGCTGGACGTCGCCGAGCGCGGCGTGAACGAAGCGGAACGCGAGCAGGCCGAGGCGCTGCTCGGTTTCCTCACCCCGATCGTCAAGGCCTGCATCACCGAATGGGCGATCGAATGCACCTATCACGCCCTGCAATGCTTCGGCGGGCACGGCTACATCGCCGAATGGGGCATGGAGCAACTGGCGCGCGACGCCCGCATCACCACCATCTACGAAGGCACCACCGGCATCCAGGCGCTGGACCTGATGGGCCGCAAGACCATGCAGCTCAAGGGCGCCGGGCTGAAGGTATTCCTCGGCATGATCGAGAGCTTCTGCCGCGAGCAGGCCGGCAACGAGGCGCTGGCCGAATTCGTCGGCCCGCTGTCGACGCTGGCGCAGGAATGGGGCCGGATCACCCGCGAGATCGGCCAGCGCGCGGCCGGCGACGCCGACGAGATCGGCGCTGCGGCCTGGGATTACCTGTTCTATTCGGGCTATGCCGCGCTGGCCTACTGGTGGGCGCGCAGCGTCGCCGCGGCGGATGCCTCAGCGCACCCGCAGGCGTTCAAGGACGCCAAGCGCGAGACCGCGCGCTTCTATTTCGCACGGATCCTGCCGCGGACGCGCACCCACGCCGAGGCCATCGCCAGCGGCGCGGCGCCGCTGATGCGCCTGTCGGCCGAGAACTTCGGCGAGTGATCGAGCGCCGCCGTCGGCCCTGCGCCGGCGGTGGCGACAAACGTCATCGAATGCGGGTATGCTCGGTGTCCATATGGAGGCCGACACACCCGCGTTGCGCCTGATCCCCCGGGGCGAAAGCCCCGCCCGGATCCCTCTCCGGACGGCCGATGACGTCCGGCACGGCCCTGTCGCCGCCCACGATGCGGTACGCCTGCTCTCTCTCGACGCCCATGGCCGGATTCTCGACTGGATCAGCTGGCAGGACGCCGCCTGTCTCTACGCCCGGGGCGCGGTCGCCTGGACCCTCGGCGACCCGTGCATGCGCATCCACGGCGGCATCTGCCGCGCGACCGGCCTGCGGAGCACGCTCGAACTGCATCCGATCGTGGCCGCCCGCGGCCACGCCCGCGCGCACGCGCTCGACCCGACGCCCACGCTGAGCAACGTCGCGCTGTTCGCGCGCGACCAGCATCTGTGCCTGTACTGCGGCAAGCATTTCGGCCGTCAGCAGCTGACCCGCGACCATGTGGTGCCGCTCTCGCGCGGCGGCCGCGATGTCTGGGAGAACGTGGTCTCCGCCTGCTTCCACTGCAATTCGCGCAAGGGCGGCCGCACCCCGCAGCAGGCCTCGATGCCGCTGCTGGCGGTGCCGTATCGGCCGAGCTGGATCGAGCATCTGATTCTCTCGAACAGGAACATCCTCGCCGACCAGATGGCGTTCCTGAAAACGCATCTGCCGAAGAATCCGCGCGGTACGACGATCCCGAGTTGACCGGTTCGACGCATGCCCCGGTTCCGCCGCGTTCGACGCAACCGCGGACACAGCAGGAGCGGGGCGCACGTCGCAATCCGCATGCCGCGGCGCAGCAAACTGACGCGGAAGGGTAAAAAGCGCCGCACCGCGCGCGTTGACGGGGAAAAACCCGTTGGCGACACTTGACCGATTCACCGCACCGGGTTGCAGACAATGGCGTTGACGCTGGGTCTCACAGGGATGGACCAGGCCACCGAACTCGCGCTCAGGAATGCGTTCGCCGACGCGAGCGCGCGCATGCGGGGCTGGACGATGGTCGCCGAGAACGATGCCGATTTCGTCATCGTCGACATGGACAGCATGTACGGGCCGATGAGCTGGCTGCGGCTGCATGCCGCCGGAAAGCGCGTGATCGGCCTCACGTCCGCGCCGCGCACCCAGGCCGATTACCGCCTGCCGCGTCCGTTCGATGGCCCGCAACTGGCGGCCGTGCTCGGCGAGATCGGCGGGCCTGCGCCGGCCCAGTCACCCGCACCTGCAGCGCCTGTCGCCGCGGTCGTGGCTGCACCGGCACCGGCTCCTGCACCCGCTCCCGCACCTGCCCCGGTCGCGGCTGCACCCGTCCCGGCTCCGGCGCCCGTACCGCCTCCGGTGCAGGCCGCACCGCCTGTCACTCCCGCCCCCGCACCTGCCCCAGCGCCCGCACCTGCGCCGGCGGCGGTCGCCGCGTCCGAACCCGAACCCGCTCCCCCCCGCAGCACGCCCCTGGCGCACTGGCTGCGCCCGGGCGCGCTGACCGGTCGCGCCCGCTATCAGAGCGGCAAGGGACCGGTGCTGTTGATCGATTTCGCCCAGCGCCAGTACTACGGCCCGACCACGCTGAAACCGCTCGCCGAGTACTTCGTCGGCAATGTCGGCCTGCGCGATTTCGAGCAGCTCGACGATCAGGGCTGGGACAAGGCGGTCGCCGGCCAGGGCGAGGCCCAGCCGCTGGCCCGCCTGCAGTGGTTCGGCGGCCTGCTCGCCGGCGAAGGCCGGCTGCTGCCGGGCGTCGACCCCGATGGCCGCTTCGTGCTCGGCAAGTGGCCGCAGACCGAACGCGAGTACCCGCGCCACTTCCGCATCGCCACCGCGATGATGAAAGGCCCGCAGACCGTGGCCGAGATCGCCGCCGCGAGCGGCGTGCCGGCCGCCGACGTGATCGACTTCATCAACGCCAACCTGACCACCGGCTTCGCCGAGCAGGCCGGCGGCAACGCCCAGGCCGGCGGCCTGCTGGACCGTTTGCGCGGCCGCTGAGCGGATGCCCGCCGGCCGGGGCTCACGGCTCCGGCGCCGAGGTGCCCGGGCGTTCATGCGTCTTTGTTGCCCGCCTCCGCCCGGAGGCGGACAATAGCGCGACGACCTCCGAACCTCCGACGCCATCGTGATCGACTCCGCGCGCTACCCGCGCCTCTCGCGCATCGCCACCCCTGCCGATCTGCGCCAGTTTCCCGAAGACGACCTCCGCGCGATCTGCGACGAGCTGCGCGCCTACCTCATCGAATCGGTCGGCCGCAGCGGCGGCCACTTCGGCGCCGGCCTCGGCGTGATCGAGCTGACGGTCGCATTGCACTATCTCTACAGCACGCCGGACGACCGCCTGGTCTGGGACGTTGGTCATCAGACCTATCCGCACAAGATCCTCACCGGCCGTCGCGACAGCATCCACACGGTCAAGCAGAAGGACGGCGTCGCGCCGTTCCCCAAGCGCGAGGAAAGCGAATACGACACCTTCGGCGTCGGCCATTCCTCCACTTCGATCTCGGCAGCGCTGGGCATGGCGATCGCCGCCGCGCGCAGCGGCAGCGACCGCCGGGTGGTCGCGGTGATCGGCGACGGCGCGATGACCGCGGGCATGGCCTACGAGGCGCTGAACCACGCCGGCGGCATGGATCAGGAGCTGGGTCAGAAAGAACCGAACCTGCTGGTGATCCTCAACGACAACCAGATGTCGATCAGCGAGAACGTCGGCGGCCTGACCAAGATGCTCGGGCGCCTGACCGGCAGCCGCACCCTCAACGCCCTGCGCGAAGGCGGCAAGAAGCTGCTCGGCGACAAGCGCACCAGCGCACCGGCGCGATTCGTGCGCCGCTGGGAAGAGCACTGGAAAGGCATGTTCGTGCCGTCCACGCTGTTCGAGGAAATGGGCTTCCAC
>JBIJBH010000246.1:0-5986 GCA_044345315.1 Lysobacteraceae bacterium | reverse complement strand
CGGGGTTTTTCGACAGTACATCCTTGTACTGTCGAAAAACGCGCGACTTCCTGTCGCGCGCCCTTCGGGCCTGATCCGCGAATCCCGCCGCAACCAGGGGCCCCGGTAGATCAAGATCAAAACCCTCGCCGGCTGACGGAAGGCATAGCTAGCGCACTTTCCTGGATTTCTTGCAAAAAAACGTGGGGATACCTCAGCCGAGGCGCACCCTACGGCACGGGATAGCCCCGCGCCGCCTCGCGCAATGCGTACCATGCATCGTGCGGCAAGGGCTCCGCACAGGCATGCACGGCTTCCTGCAGGCGATCGATGCGGGTGCTGCCGAGCACCACGCGGGTGTCGGGTACGCTCGCGACCCAGCGCAGCAGCAGCGAGGCCGGATCGAGCGCGAATTCCGTGGCCATGGCCTGCAGTCGCGCGTGCAGCGGGCCGTGCGGATCGAGCAGGGCGCCGCCGCCGAGCGGCGACCAGGCCTGCACCTCGGCGCCGCGCGCGCGGGTCGCGGCGAGGGTGCCGTCGTCGATCGCCGCGGCGTTCGCGAGCGACAGTTCGATCTGGTTCGCGACCACCGGCAGACGGCCGTCGAACAGCGCCAGCGCATGGGCGTCGAAATTGGAGACGCCGAAATCGCCGACGCGGCCGGCGCGCTGTTCCTCGCGCACCCAGTCGGCGATCCGCGCCGGCGCGAGCAGGGGATCGAAGCGGTGCAGCATCAGCGTGTCGACGCGCTCGACGCCGAGCGCGCGCAGGCTGTCGTCGAGCGCGCGGCGCAGGTGCGCGACCGACAGGTCGTAATGCTGCACGCCGCGCGCATTGCCTGGGCTGGTCGGCATGACGATGCCGATTTTCGCGATCAGCTTCAGCTGCGGGCGCAGCGTTGGCCGCAGCGCGAGGGCGGCGCCGACGAGCGCATTGGTGGTGTGGCCGCCGTAGATGTCGGCCAGATCGAGGGTGTCCATGCCCAGGTCGAGCGCGGCGTCGAGCAGGTCGGCGACCGCGGCCGGCGACAGCCGCGCACCCCAGTCGCCGAAGCGCATCGAACCGAGGATCGGAGGGCGTCTGGTCATGCGATCTCCGGCGCTGGCGGCGCGGAACGCGCCGGGGTGGTGACTGCCGCGTGATAATAGACGCATGAACGCGCGCACCCTCGACGACTGGCTGGCCTGGATCGAACGCCAGCACCCGAAAACGATTGCAATGGGGCTGGAGCGCGCCCGCGCGGTGGCCGCGGCGATGTCGCTGCCGCGGCCGGCGCCGCGGGTGATCACGGTCGGCGGCACCAACGGCAAGGGTTCCACCGTCGCCTTCATCGAAGCGATCGCGCGCGCCGCCGGCTGGAAGGTCGGCGTCTACACCTCGCCGCATCTGCTGCGCTACAACGAGCGGGTACGCATCGACGGCAGCGAGGCCGACGACGCGGCGCTGGTCGCCGCCTTCGAAGCGGTGGAAACCGCGCGCGCCGGGCTGGGCGCCGAGGCGCCGACCTTGACCTATTTCGAATACGGCACCCTGGCTGCGCTGTGGCTGTTCGCGCGGAGCGGACTGGATCTCGCGGTGTTGGAAGTCGGCCTCGGCGGGCGTCTGGACACGGTGAACCTGATCGATGCCGATGTCGCCGTCGTCACCACCGTCGATCTCGATCATCAGGACTGGCTCGGCGACACGATCGAGGCGATCGGCGCCGAGAAGGCCGGGATCGCGCGGCCGTGGAAGCCGCTGGTGCTGGGCGACGACGATCCGCCGGCGAGCGTGCTGCGCCACGCCTACGCGATCGGCGCCTCGGCGCTGCGGATCGGCTGCGATTTCTTCTTCGAGCGCATCGACGAGCGCCACTGGCGCTGGCGCGAGATCGGCTGCGAACTGGAACTGCCGATGCCGGCGCTGAGCGCACCGGTGCAGTTGCGCAATGCTGCCGTGGCGATCGCCGCGCTGCGCGCACTGCCGGGCGAACTGCCGGATGCCGCCTTCGCCGAGGGCGTGCGCAGCGCGCGGATCTGCGCGCGGCTGCAGCGCTTCGAACGCGACGGGGTCGAGATCGTGGTCGATGTCGGCCACAACCCGCAGGCCGCGCGCGCGCTTGCGGCCTGGCTCGACGCCGCCCCGGCCGCGGCGCCGGTGCATGCGGTGTTCGCCGCGCTGGCCGACAAGGACCACGCCGGGATCGTCGCGCCGCTGGCCGGACGGATCGAGCGCTGGTGGCTGGCCGGGCTGGACGATGCCGGCCCGCGCGGGCTCTCGGCCGCGGCCCTGGCCGAACGCCTCGCCGGCACGCCGGCCGCCGCGCGCGAGTCCGCGGAGACGGTCGCCGAGGCGCTGGCGGCGGCGCTGAGGGCCACGCCGCCGGGCGGGCGGATCCTGGTGTTCGGCTCCTTCCATACCGCCGCGCAGGCCCTGCGCGCGCTGGCGACGGCCGGCTGAACGGGCGCGCGCCGGGCGCGCGGCCGGGTTGGCGGCGGGGTCGGGGGCGTGACCGCGGCGTATAATCCGCGCGCTCCCTTCTTCCTCCGGATGCCGATGGACACTGGACTCAAACAGCGCCTCATCGGCGCGGCCGTGCTGGTCGCGCTCGCGGTCATCTTCCTGCCGATGCTGGTGAAGGGCCCGGCCCCGGACAGCGGCGTGTCGGATGTGCCGCTGAAGATGCCCGACAGCCCCGAGGGCGAGCTGGAAACCCGCGAACTGCCGCTGGTGATGCCGGGCGAAGTGCCGCAGGGCGGCGCGGTGGGGATGAACGCGAAGCCGATCGATCGTCCGCCGCAGCCTGCAAGCGCCACCGACCCTGCCGGTACCGATCCGGCCGCGACCGGCACCGACGCCACCACGGCCGATCCGGATGCCCCGGTCGCGTCGCCGCCCGCCGCCGAACCGCTGCCGCCGACCACCGCCGCCGGCGACTACGCCGTGCACTTCGGCGCCTACGCCAGCCAGAAGGGCGCCGACACCGTGGCGACCCTGGCGAAGAACGCCGGCCTGCCGGCCTACACCGAAGCCACCACGCTCAACGACAAGCCGGCGTTCCGAGTCCGCATCGGCCCCTACGCGACCCGCGCCGAGGCCGAGATCGTGCGCGTGAAGGCGCTGGAAGTGCGCAGCGACGTTCCGGTGCGGGTGGTCGCGCTGGACGCCGAACCGGCGCCGAAGCCCGCCGCCGAGGCCCCGAAGCCGGCCGCGCCGGCCGCCGAGACCAAGCCGGTCGCCGTGGCCAAGCCCGCCGAGCCGAAGCCTGCGGCCCCGAAGCCCGCGGAGCCCAAACCCGCGCCGCCGAAGCCCGCCGAGCCCAAACCCGCCGCGACCGCCGCGAAGCCGCCGGCACCGAAGCCGGCGACGCCGCCCGCCGCGGCCAAGGTCGGCTTCGCGGTGCAGGTCGGTGCCTTCGGCGACGCCGCCGAGGCCGGTGCGCTGCGCGAGCGCCTGCGCGCCGCCGGCTTCACCGCTTTCACCGAGACCGTCGAGACCGACAAGGGCCGCCTCACCCGCGTCCGCGTCGGCCCGGTCATCGATCGCGCGGCCGCCGATCAGCTCAAGGCCCAGATCCAGTCGAAGACCGGCATCGACGGCATCGTCCGGCCCCATCCCTGATCGACACCTCCCGCCCTACGTCGTCCCGCGTCCCGGAGTCATCAACATGTGCGGCATTCTCGGTATCGTCGGCACCTCGGACGTCGCAGCGCAGCTGTACGACGGCCTGACCGTGCTCCAGCACCGCGGACAGGACGCCGCCGGCATCGCCACCGCCAACGGCACCGCGCTGCGCGTGGTCAAGGGCAACGGCCTGGTCCGCGACGCGTTCAAGCCGAAGGACATGGCCCTGCTGCAGGGCCGCGTGGGCATCGGCCACTGCCGTTATCCCACCGCCGGCAGCGAAGGCAGCGACGAGGCGCAGCCTTTCTACGTCAATTCGCCGTTCGGCATCGCGCTCGCGCACAACGGCAATCTGATCAACACCGACACCCTGCGCCGCGAGGTGTTCGAGCAGGATCGCCGCAACGTCAACACCGAGTCCGATTCGGAAGTGCTGCTCAACGTGTTCGCGCACGAACTCGACAAGCAGCGCGTGCTGACGCCGGACGCCGCGTTCCGTGCGGTCGAGGGTGTGATCCGCCGCGCCAAGGGCGGTTACGCGGTGGTCACGGTGGTGCTGGGGCTGGGTCTGGTCGCGTTCCGCGACCCGCACGGCATCCGCCCGCTGGTGCTCGGCCGTCGCCAGTCCGAAGCCGGCACCGAATACGCCATCGCCTCCGAATCGGTCGCGCTCGACATCCTCGGGTTCGAGCGCGTGCGCGACATCGCGCCGGGCGAGGCGGTGGTGATCACCCCGCGCGGCGAGCTGCACTCGCGCCAGTGCGCCGACGGCGAACTGCGCCCGTGCATCTTCGAGTTCGTGTACTTCGCGCGCCCGGACTCGATGATGGACGAGATCTCGGTGCACAAGGCGCGGATGCGCATGGGCGTGACCCTCGGCGAGAAGATCCTGCGCCTGCGTCCGGACCACGACATCGATGTGGTCATTCCGATCCCCGACACTTCGCGCGACGCCGCGCTGGAGATCGCGAACGTGCTCGGCGTGAAGTACCGCGAGGGCTTCATCAAAAACCGCTACGTCGGCCGCACCTTCATCATGCCGGGGCAGGGCGAACGCGCGAAATCGGTGCGCCGCAAGCTCAACGCCATCCCGCTGGAATTCCGCAACCGCGTCGTGCTGCTGGTCGACGACTCGATCGTGCGCGGCACCACCTCGCAGCAGATCGTGCAGATGGCGCGCGACGCCGGCGCCAAGAAGGTGTATCTGGCCTCCGCCGCGCCGCCGGTGCGTTACCCCAACGTCTACGGCATCGACATGCCCTCGTCCGAGGAACTCGTCGCGCACGGCCGCACCGAGGAGGACATCCAGACCCTGCTCGGCTGCGACTGGCTGATCTACCAGGACCTCGCCGACCTCGAAGCCGCGGTCGCCGGCCCGAAATTCCCGGGCCGCCGGTTCGACAGCTCCTGCTTCAGCGGCGAATACGTCACCGGCATCGAACCGGGCTACTTCGAACGCCTGCGCCAACTGCGTTCGGACGAGGCCAAGAAGAAGCGGCGGCTGGCGGGCTGAGCCGCATCCAGATGTGGGAGCGACGCAAGTCGCGACGATGAGCCGGAGCCTTCAAGACATGCGTCTGCGCGACCTTCGATGCGGCCTTCCGTCGGCGGTCGCGACTTGCGTCGCTCCCACGGAAGCAGCGGCGAAGGCGCCATGACCTCGCTGTTCGCCGCCGCCCACGCCTGCCTGCGCGCCGCCTCGCCCGAGGACAAGGTCGCATTGACCTTCGTCGCCGCCGAGGCCTTCGCGCGCGGCGAACTGTCGATCGACGAGGACGCACCGCCGCCGGAACCGATCCGCATGCCCGGTCGACCGGCGCGGCCGAAGCTGGTGCATCCGCGCGAGCTGCCGCGGCGCGGGTTCGGCAATGCCGAAGGCCGCGCGGCGTTCATCCATTCGATCGCGCACATCGAGTTCAACGCGATCGATCTGGCCTGGGATGCGGTCTATCGCTTCCGCGGCCTGCCGCGCGACTACTACGCCGACTGGGCGCAGGTCGCGCACGACGAGGCCCGGCATTTCACGATGCTGCGCGCGCGGTTGAATGATTTCGGCCGCGACTACGGCGATTTCGACGCCCACAACGGGCTCTGGGAAATGACCGAGAAGACCGCGCACAGCGGGCTCGAACGCATGGCGCTGGTGCCGCGGGTGCTGGAAGCGCGCGGGCTCGACGTGACGCCGGGCATGATCGTCAAACTGCGCCAGCTCGGCGACGACGCCACCGCCGACATTCTCGAAGTGATCCTGCGCGAGGAGGTCGGTCACGTCGCCGCCGGTTCGCGCTGGTTCCGCTGGCACTGCGCGCGCGAGGGCGTCGAACCCGAATCCACCTTCCGCCGCCTGCTGGCCGAATACGGCCGCGGCGTGCTCTACGGCCCGTTCAATCTCGACGCGCGCAGC
>JBIJBH010000012.1:0-19638 GCA_044345315.1 Lysobacteraceae bacterium | reverse complement strand
GCGCTGAACGGATCGAGGCTGCCGCGCAGATTGGGGATCACCTGGCTGCGGAAGCCGGTGCCCGGCGGCGTGTCGCGCTGGTAGTTCACGATCACGTCGATGCGGTGACTGTCGCCGATGTCGATGCCGAGCAGGCCGCGCAGTGCGCGGGTCTCCTTGCCCTGCAGCGTGCCGCCATCGAGGTTGTCCATGTAGCCGTCGCGGTTCTCGTAGAAGGCGGCGACGCGGCCCTGCACGTTCTCGCCCAGTTCGGTGTTGTAGTAGCCGGTGAAACGGCGCTGCGCGTCGCTGCCGAGACCGAGCTCGAAGCCGCCGCTGGTGCCGCGGCGGGCCTTGTTCTGGATCAGATGGATCGCGCCGGTCTGCGCGGCGCGGCCGAACAGCGTGCCCTGCGGCCCGCGCAGCACTTCGACCCGCTCCAGATCGAACATCTCCACCGACGAGCCGCGCGCGCGGCTGATCGACACGCCGTCCTGGAACACCGAGATGCGCGGCTCCTGGGTCGGATCGTCGAGGTCCGCGGTGATGCCGCGGATCGAAATGCTGGGATTGCTGACGCTCTGGGTCTGCACCTCCAGCCCCGGGACCAGGGTGCCGAGATCGCCGTAGTCCTGGATGCCCTGCGCCTGCAGGAAGTCTCCGGAGTAGGCGTTGATCGAGATCGGCACCTCCTGGATCTGCTGCTCGCGCTTCTGCGCGGTCACGGTGATCCGGTCGAGGTCGTTGGCCTCGTCCGTGGTGTCCTGGGCAGCGGCGGGCAGGCCGGTGGCGCAAAGCGCCAGGCACAGCCCCAGCGACAGCGGCGTCGGCGACAGGCGCTGCGAACGCGAGGGTGCGTGAGTACGACAGGACGTGCGCGACATGCGGAAAGCCTCCAGTGGTAGTTCGGAAGACGCGGGCCGGGACCTCCCCTGATCCGGGACCGTGCCGCCGCTCCGGCGGTCGGGGCCTTTATACCCTGCGGACATGACCGCTGGCGCCTCCGCTACAATGCCGGCCCCTCCCTTGCCGCAGGTCCGGACGCTCCCGGGCCGCTTCCGTCGCCGTGTATTCCCGCAGCAGCGAACCCGTCCGTTTCGAACGCGATTGCGAGGCCGTCCTGGTCCCGCAGGGCGAGGTCGTGACCCTGCCCGCGGGCACCGTCGGCTACATCACCCAGGCCCTGGGCGGCAGCTGGACGGTGTTCGTCGAGGGCAATCTGATGCGGATCGCCGGCAAGGACGCGGACGCCATCGGCAAGGAGCCGCCGCCGCCGATCGAACTGCCCGAAGGCGCCAGCGACGACGAGGTGGAGAAGCTGGTCTGGACCCAGCTGCGCACCTGCTTCGACCCCGAAATCCCGATCAACATCGTCGATCTGGGCCTGGTCTACGAGGTCGCGGTGCGCCGCCGCGAGGCCGGCGACCGTGTGGTCGAGGTGCGCATGACCCTCACAGCCCCGGCCTGCGGCATGGGCGAGATCCTGGTCGACGACGTGCGCGGCAAGCTGGAGATGATCCCGACCGTGGCCGAGGCCGATGTCGAGCTGGTGTTCGACCCGCCGTGGAATCGCAGCATGATGTCCGAGGTCGCCCGGCTCGAAACCGGAATGTTCTGAGCCGCCCGGCGCGATCCGCGCCCGCGCTTTCCGCGCGCATTTCCCCATCCTCTCCCCCCTCTTCGGCGTATCCCGCGCGTTTCGGGCGAGATTTCCTGCGCAGGTCGGTGTTGCGTCGCACCAGAATACGTATTCATGCGCCGATCGTCTTTGTAAACGCGAGAAATGCGTCACAAATTTTCGGCTCGAAATCGCGGTTTCCTTGACGCCGTGTCGCGTTTGGCGCGACACCGGCCCTCTGTCCTGCGTCAACAGTTGACGCGCTACGTCAGTTCCGCTTAGGGTCCGTTCAGTCGTCCATCAGGGGCTCGTCGGACGATGCCAGGCGCATGGCCCGACCACCGCCGGTCCGTCCGGGACCCGTCGGACAGGGAAGGGCGTGCGCTCATCGCGCGGAGGATGCCGGCCAGGGCATTCGCTGCGCCATCGCACCGCGTCAGGGAGAGAAGCCGTGAATCGACACCGCCATCCGATCGTGCCCGTCCGCGCATGCGCGCCGCGCCCCGGCGGCCGTCGTTCGGGTTTCGCCTCCCACGCCGCGCGCGCGCCCTGAGCGCGCACGGGGCAGGGCGGCGGATGCGTTCGCCGCGACACCGACGGAGCCCTGCGCTCCGCGGTTTTTCCGAAGCTTCTGGAGATCGTGTGCGTATCCATCGTTCCGCTGTCCGGCGTTCCGCAGTCCCGGTCATCGCGGTCCTCGCTCTGGCGATCGGTCTCCCCGTCGCCGCCGAGGACGACGCGTCCGGGCGGACCTGTCCAGAGACCGATGCGGCCTGCCTCGACACGGTGCAGGTCACTGCGACCAAGCGTCCGGAATCGACCCTGGACGTACCTGCGGCGACCACGATCGTCGGCGGCGCGCGCCTGCGCGAGACCGCGCCGCAGACGCCGATGGATGCGCTGCACGGCGAGGTCGGCACCTTCGTGCAGCAGACCACGCCCGGCCAGGCGGTGGTGATCGTGCGCGGGCTCAAGGGCTCGGAAGTGCTGCATCTGGTCGACGGGTTCCGCCTCAACAACGCGATCTTCCGCAACGCGCCCAACCAGTACATCGCACTGGTCGACGGCCAGAGCCTCGATCGCATCGAGGTCGTGCGCGGGCCGTCGAGCACGCTCTACGGCGGCGACGCGATGGGCGGTGTGGTGCAGATGCTGACCCCCGAACTGCGCTATTCCGGCGATCGGTGGCAGTGGAACGGCCGGCTGCGCGCGATCGCCGCCAGCGCCGACGATTCGCTGATCGGCCGCGCCGAATTCGGCGGCGGTCGCGACGGTATGACGTTTTCGCTGGGCGTGACTTCGCAGGAGGTCAACGATCTGCGCGCCGGCGACGGCCGCACCCGTCCGTTCACCGGGTTCACCCAGCGCAGCGGCGATCTGCGCTGGCAGTTCGAGGTCGCGCCCGGCCACGAGCTGATGCTCGGTCTGCAGTATTCCGAACAGCCGCGCACCCCGCGCCACGACGCGCTGGTGCCGGGGTTCGGCCAGAGCGCGCCGGAGAATTCGGTGTTCTTCTTCCAGCCGCAGCAGCGCCGTTTCGGGCAACTGCGCTGGCGTATCGATGCGGCCAATCCTCTCTTCGACAGCGGCGAGCTGCGGATCGGCCGGCAGATCGTGGTCGACGACCGCCTTACCCGCGCCACCGGCACGCCGAACCTGGAGCGCGAGCGCAACCGCGACACCACCACCGGCCTCGTCGGTCAGTTCGGGCGCGACATCGGCACCGAGCATCACCTCAGCTACGGCTTCGAGGTCTATCGCGACGAAGTGCGCTCGGCGCGCACGCGCGTGAACGTCAACACCGGCGCGTTCAGCGTGCGCCAGCCGCGTTTCCCCGACGGCTCGACCATGCGCAGTTGGGCGGTGTACGTCGGCAACGACTGGCGCCGCGGCCGCTTCGATCTGAACGTCGGTGCGCGCTACAGCCGCTTCGACATCGACATTCCCGCCGCGCCCGGCGCGCCGGGCGTGTCGCTGTCGCCGGACGATCTCACCGGCAACGTCGGTCTGGCGTTCGAACTGCGCGAGGATGTGCGCCTGGTCGCCAATCTCGGCCGCGGTTTCCGCGCACCGAACATCTTCGATCTCGGCGTCTTCGGGCCGCGCCCGGGCAACCGCTTCAGTGCGCCCAATCCCGATCTGCGGCCCGAATACGTCAACAGCTTCGACGCCGGCCTGAAGTTCGGCGGCGAGCGCTTCAGCGGCGAAGTGATCGCATTCCGCTCGCGCTATCGCGACAAGATCAGCCCGGTGCTGACCGGCAACGTCGTCGCAGGCGCGCTGGAAGTGCAGAACCGCAACGTCACCCGACTCGATCTGTGGGGCGTGGAGGCCGGCGGCCGCTACCGGATCGCGGAGCCGGATCTGGAGCTCTACGCCACCGCGACCTGGACCCGCGGCGAAGAGGACACCGCCACCGGCGGCATGCCCGCCGACCGCATCCCGCCGCTGTTCGGCAAGCTCGGCGCGCGCTGGCAGGCGCGCAGTGCGCTTGGACTCGAAGCGTATGCGCTGTACGCCACCCGCCAGGACCGCCTCAGCGACCGCGACCGCATCGATCCGCGCATCAATCCGGACGGCACCGCCGGCTGGACCACGCTCAACGCCCGCGTCTCGTGGCGCGCCGCGCCCGGGCTCGAACTGTCGCTGCGCGCCGAGAATCTAGGCGACAAGCACTACCGCGAACACGGTTCGGGTCTCGACGAACCGGGCCGCAATTTCATACTCACCGCCGACTACCGCTTCTGACCCCAGAGACCTTCATGTTCCGCAACGTGTCCGCTCCTCGCCGCCGTTTCGCCTTCGCGCTCGCCGCGCTCGCCATGCCGATGTTCGCCATGTCCACGCTCGTCATGCCCGCCTTCGCACAGGACGCTCCCGCCACTATGCCGGAACCGATCCGGCTCGATCTGAGTTTCAAACTGCCGGAAGGGCAGGCGATCGAGGTCGACAATCCGCACGGCAGCGTCTACCTGCGCTTCGGCGGCTACGAGCATCAGCTCGACATCCGCGCCACGATCCAGCAGCCCGAGACCGCCGCGAAGTTCGCGTTCGAGCCCGGTGCGCGCGACGGCCGTTTCGAGGTCGCGCCGCGACTGCCCGAAGGTGTCGGCCTCGCCGAAGGTCAGCGCATCGATCTGGTGCTGTATGTGCCGAAGGGGCATGCGGTGCGGGCGCGGACCGCGTCCGGCATGGCCGAGAGCCGCGGGCTCAAGAGCGACATCGATCTGACCACCGACACCGGCGAGATCGCGGTGCGCGGCACCGACGGCACGGTGCAGGCGCGCAGCGCCGAAGGCCGGATCGAAGTCACCCTGGAAGACGGTGCGCGTGCGGGCTCGGAGCAGCGCATCGCCAGCCGCACCGGCAGCGTCGCGGTCAACGTCAGCGACCGTTTGAATGCCGAGGTGCGGATGTCCACGTCGCAGCAGTTCGCGACCGATTACTCGCTGGTCGTCGAGCATCTCGACGGCCAGGAACCGAACAAGCGCGCCGTCGCCGTCGTCGGCAAGCCCGCCGAGGGCAAGCAGCGCGCGATCGTGGTGCTGGAAAGTCTGGGCGGCGAAGTGCGTCTGGTGCGCAAGGGCGTGTTCGTCGATCCCGAATAAGCGGCGTCCGATCGCGTATCGCCGGGCTGGATGCCCCGCGACCGCGACGAGGCCCCGCATGTTGTGCAGTGAGTCGTTCGTGTTCGTTCCGCGGATCCGGTCGCATCGTCGCGACCGATCATGGTCGTATACCACCACAGTGTTGAGGACGCATCGATGAAATCAGTGACACTCAAGAGCGCGTTGCAGGCGGCGGCGGTTGCGCTGCTGCTGCCTTGCGCCGTCTACGCCGCGCCGTTGGCCGGCGGCAAGGGCAACAAGAATCCCGGACGCCCGCAGGTCGGACAACCGGTCACCGCGCACAGCGTCAACGTCGATCTGCGCAACCTGCCGAAGGCGACGCAGTGGCGTCCCGGCATGCCGATCCGCGAAGCGCATCGTCGCCAGTACACGCCGATCGGCACCAAGCTGCCGCACGCGCCCGCAGACAAGCCGACCGCGCGCGATCGCCTGAACGAACTGCAGGAGATGTGGGACACCAGCCCGCGCGCCGCCCGCGCCAAGTCCGCGGTGCGCAGCCGGGTCAGCATCAACAACCCGAATACCGGCGTCAGCCCCGGCGACCCGGTGGTCGAAGTCGGCGCCAATCACGTGATCTACGCCGTCAACAGCGGCGGTTCCGGCACCTACTTCAACGTCTACAACAAGACCGGCACCCTGGTCGCCGGTCCGACCACCTTCGGTTCGCTGGCGCCGGCGGGCAATTCCTGCACCAGCGACCGCGGCGATCCGCTGGTCCATTACGACCGTCAGGCCGGCCGCTGGTTCATGCTGACCATGGACGACACCGGTCTGTGCACCTTCGTCTCGAAGACGTCCGATCCGGTGACCGGCGGCTGGTGGTTCTACCGCTACAGCACCCCGGTGTTGCCCGACTACCCGCACTGCGGCGTGTGGAACGACGCCTACGTCTGCGGCACCAACGAAGGCAGCCAGGCCGGCACCGAAATCTACGCGTTCGACCGCGCGAACATGCTCAACGGCGCCACCGCGCGCGCCGCGCAGCGTTTCAGCAGCGTCGCGAACCTGTCTGGTTACGGCTTCCAGATCATGACCCCGTCGACCTTCTACGGCACCAACGCGCCGCCGGCCGGTCGCAGGCAGATCCTCGCCCGTCATCGCGACGACGAAGCCCACGACGGCGCCAGCGCCAACGGTTCGCAGGACTTCATCGAACTGTACGAGCTGAACATCGACTGGAACACGCCGGCGAACAGCGGCATCACCGCGCTGCCGCGGGTCGCGATCACCGAGTTCAACAGTTGGTTCCTGAACTACTCGACCTTCGCCACCGTGCCGCAGCCCGGCTCCACCTCGCGTCTCGATCCGATCCGCGAAGTGCTGCTCAATCAGCTGATCTATCGCAACATGGGCACCCATGAAGCGCTGGTGGGCACGCTCGCGACCAACCAGGATCCGGCGCGTACCGGCAGTGTGGTCGATTCCGGCGTCCGCTGGTTCGAACTGCGCCGCGTCGGCAGCGGCAACTGGACCCTGCACCAGGAAGGCACGTTCAGCCCGGGCGACACCCAGACCCATCACCTGATGGGCACGATCGCCATGGACAAGGACGGCAACATCGGCATGGCGTACAACGTCACCAAGACGAGCGCGCCGACCAAGTTCGCCACCCTCGGCTACACCGGCCGCACCCCGAGCGATCCGGCCGGCGTGATGTCGCTGGGCGAGAACGAAGTCGCGGCCGGCGCCGCGGTCGAAACCTCCGGCCGCTGGGGCGACTACTACCAGATGACCGTGGACCCGGTCGACGACTGCACCTTCTGGTTCGTCGGCATGTACCGCCCGAGCGGCAGCTGGCAGACCCGCATCCAGGACTTCAAGTTCCCGTCCTGCGGCGGCGTCACCACCTACGCGGTGTCCGGCACCATCACCACCAGCGGCGGCACCGGCATCGGCGGCGTGAACGTCAGCGCCGGCAGCACCAGCGCGACCACCAACGCCAGCGGCGCATACACGCTCAACCTCGCCAACGGCACCTACACGCTGACCCCGTCGCTGAGCGGCTACACCTTCTCGCCGACCAGCCGCAGCGTCACCGTCAGCAGCGCCGCCGTCTCCGGCCAGAACTTCACCGGCACGCCGCCGGCGAACGTGCCGCCGACCGCGAACTTCACCTTCACCACCAGCGGTCTGACCGCCAACTTCACCGATACCTCCACCGACAGCGACGGCACCATCGCGTCGCGCTCCTGGAACTTCGGCGACAGCACCACCTCGACCGCGACCAACCCGAGCAAGACCTACACCGCGGCCGGCACCTACACGGTCACGCTCACCGTGACCGACAACGCCGGCGCCACCAACACCCGCACGCAGTCGGTCACCGTGACCGCGGGCGGCGGCGGCACCGTGCTCACCCGCGGCGTTCCGGTCACCGGCCTCACCGCGACCACCGGCAATTCGCTGAACTACACGATGGTCGTGCCCGCGGGCGCCACCAACCTGTCGTTCCAGATTTCCGGCGGTACCGGCGATGCCGACCTGTACGTGCGCTTCGGCAGCGCGCCCACCGATACGCTGTACGACTGCCGTCCGTTCCTCGGCGGCAATGCCGAGACCTGCAGCTTCGCCGCACCGTCGGCGGGCACGTACTTCGTGCGGGTGAAGGCGTACTCGACCTTCTCGGGCGTGAGCCTGGTCGGCAACTACAGCACCGGTGGCGGCAGCACCCAGACGTACACCAACACCGCCGACGTCACGATCGGCGACAACACCACCGTCAACAGCCCGATCGTCGTCTCCGGCCGCACCGGCAACGCCGGCACCGCGGTTCCGGTCGCGGTGAACATCGTGCACACCTACATCGGCGATCTGAAGGTCGATCTGGTGGCGCCGGACGGCTCGGTGTACGTGCTGCACAACCGCACCGGCGGCAGCGCCGACAACATCGTCACGACCTACACGGTCAATCTGTCGAGCGAACCGCTGAACGGCACGTGGAATCTCCGCGTGAACGACAACGCCGCCGGCGATACCGGCTTCATCAACAGTTGGAGCATCACCTTCTGATATCCGTTCATCGCGATCGGTCATATCGAAAGCCCCGGCGAAAGCCGGGGCTTTTTTGTTCGCGGATCGTCGTTGCGGGCGAGGCGATGCGTTCGCCGTTGAATATATCGAAAGCATTTCCCGCGCGCGGCGACCGATTCGCGCCGCAATGAACGCGACAGAGGTTCTGTGTGGCCGCGTGATGTTGTGGATACTGCGAAAATCCCGAGGAAAACAGCGTTTTTCCGTTTCTTGATGAAACCTGCGGCGCGCGCCGGGCGGTGGCATCGTTGCGTTTTGGCGTTGCATTTATTTCGATACGAACGCGGCTGGACCGGCGTCGCGCGCATGCGCGGATATTGCTGCGACGCGACTTGATCGTGCGCGTTTTTTTGATTACGTTGCGGGTGCGGATCATGGGGAATCCGCCGAGTCGGCGACGACCAGGGAGCCAAGGTCGCAGCGCCGTCGACAGGACACCAGCCTCTGCCGTCGCGATCGCGCGGCGCGGCCGTCCTGCGGCATTGATCCGCACCGCCCGCGCCGTTCCCTGTTCCCGGCGCATCCCGCAAACAGTACGTGCCCAGAGCATCGATGAAGGAGTGACTGTGAACCGTAGAGTCTCCGTGTTGTCCGCAGCGATTGGTGCCACCCTCGCTTTCGCCACCGTCCCGGCTCTCGCCGGCGAATTCCGCACCGCACGCAACCCGGTCCAGGGTCAGTACATCGTCGTCTTCAAGGACGGCACCGCAAGCCTCGCCGGCGAGCGCAGCAGCGCCCCGCGCGTCGGCGCCAAGGCCCGCGAAGTCGCAGGCAAACACCGCGCCACGGTGGTGCGCAGCTTCGATCGCGCGCTGCGCGGCTTCGTGGCCCGCGCCGACGACCGCGCCCTGGCCCGTCTGCTGTCGGATCCGAACATCGCCTACGTCGAGGAAGACGGCTACGTTTCGATCAACGCCACCCAGACCGGCGCCACCTGGGGCATCGACCGCATCGATCAGCGCGATCTGCCGCTGAACCAGACCTACAACTACGACACCACCGCCTCCGGCGTGCACGCCTACATCATCGACACGGGCGTGCTGCTCAGCCACAGCCAGTTCACCGGCCGCATCGGCAACGGTTTCGACGCGGTCACCAGCGGCGGCAACGCCAACGACTGCCAGGGCCACGGCACCCACGTCGCCGGCACCGTCGGCGGCACCACCTACGGCGTCGCCAAGGGCGTGACCATCCATCCGGTGCGCGTGCTCGGCTGCAACGGCTCCGGCACCAATTCCGGCGTCATCGCCGGCATGGATTGGGTGAGCGCCAACCACATCAAGCCCGCGGTCGCCAACATGAGCCTCGGCGGCGGCGCTTCGCAGGCCACCGACGACGCGGTCCAGCGCATGGTCAACGCCGGCGTCACCGTCGTGGTCGCGGCCGGCAACAGCAACGACAATGCCTGCAACTACTCGCCGGCGCGCGCGGTCAACGCGATCACGGTCGGTTCGACCACGAGCACCGACGCGCGTTCGTCGTTCTCCAGCTTCGGCACCTGCCTCGACATCTTCGCCCCGGGTTCGTCGGTCCTCTCGGCGGGCATCAGCAGCAGCACCGCCACCGCGACCCTCAGCGGCACCTCGATGGCGTCGCCGCACGTGGCCGGCGTGGCCGCGCTGTTTCTGGCCAGCAACCCGACCGCGACGCCGGCGCAGGTGACGAGCGCGATCATCAACGCCTCGACCCCGAACAAGGTCACCAATCCGGGCGCCGGTTCGCCGAACCGCCTGCTGTACTCGTTCTTCGGCACCACTCCGCCGCCGCCGCCGCCGCCGACCGGCCAGACCTACACCAACACCGCCGATTACCAGATCCGCGACAGCACCACGGTCAACAGCCCGATCACCGTCTCCGGCCGCACCGGTTCCGGCTCGGCGTCCACCCCGGTCGCGGTGAACATCGTGCACACCTACCGCGGCGATCTGGTGGTCGATCTCGTCGCCCCGGACGGCAGCGTCTACAACCTGCTGAACCGTTCGGGCGGCAGCGCCGACAACGTCAACCAGACCTTCACGGTCAATCTGTCGAGCGAAGCGCTGAACGGCACGTGGAATCTGCGCGTCCGCGACGCGGCCACCGCCGATACGGGCTACATCAACAGCTGGAGCGTCACGTTCTGATCGGTTTCCGATCCGCGTGCGCAGCGCTGTTGTCTCGAAACCCCGGCTTCGGCCGGGGTTTCTTTTTTCGCAGGGCGATGCTGCGATGCGTCATCGCCTCGATCCGCCGCGTGAAATCTCACCCGTGGCGATCGGACGAAGTCTTGAAAATCAGTCGATTGCGAGCGGCGGCCCAGGCCCCGCGCAGGCATCGAACGAGGCCGATTGACGACAGCGCCCCGCGCCGTATACGTTCGTCGGATGCCGGAGCAGGGGGCGTCTCGCGACGCAAGTTCCGGCGACAGGGGATGACAGCTTTTTCCGCGAGCGACGCGGGTCGACGGGCGCAAGCCGGCGGTCCGTGCCGAAGTCGCGTGCGATCCGGGGGGATCGCCGCGAATGTCGCAGCGGCGAAGGTCCATCCAAACCACCGATCCTCAGGGGAGTCCCGATGACATCCATGTTCCGTTCCGCCCCGTTCCGGGCGGCCGCAGCGCTGTTGCTCGCATTGCCGCTCGTCGCCGTCGCCGCACCGCTGCGCAGCAACAAGCCCGCCAACGCGGGCCGCCCGATGGTGGGCAATCCGGTCACCGCGCACAGCGTCAACGTCGATCTGCGCAATCTGCCCAAGGCCCAGGAATGGCAGCCCGGCATGCCGATCCGCGAGGCGCATCGCCGCCAGTACACGCCGATCGGCACGCGTCTGCCGCACGCGCCGGAGAACAAGGCGGTCGCACGCGATCGCCTGCCCGAACTGCAGCAGATCTTCGACGAGAGCATGCCCGCCCGTGCGCGCGCCAAGGCCGCCGGCAGCCGGGTCAGCATCAACAACCCGAACACCGGCGTCAGCCCCGGCGACCCGGTGGTCGAAGTCGGCACCAGCCACGTCGTCTACGCGGTCAACAGCGGCGGCAGCGGCACCTACTTCAAGGTCTACGACAAGGCCGGCAATCTGGTCGCCGGACCGATCACCTTCGGTTCGCTCGCGCCCGCCGGCAATGCCTGCACCGCCGACCGCGGCGATCCGCTGGTGTACTTCGATCGTCAGGCCAACCGCTGGTTCATGCTGACGATGGACGACGGCGCGGTCTGCACCTACGTGTCGAAGACGTCCGATCCGGTCAGCGGCGGCTGGTGGTTCTATCGCTACGCCACGCTCGCGTTCCCCGACTATCCGCACTGCGGCATCTGGAACGACGCCTACGTCTGCAGCACCAACGAGGGCAGCATCGCCGGCGCCGACGTCTACGCCTTCGATCGCGCGAACATGCTCAACGGCGCCACCGCGCGTCCGGCGCAGCGCTTCAACAGCATCCCGACGCTGCCGGGTTACGGCTTCCAGATCGTCACGCCGGTGAGCTTCTACGGCAGCACCGCCGCGCCGGCCGGCCGCAAACAGGTCCTCGCCCGCCATCGCGACGACGAGGCCCACGACGGCACCGCCGCCAACGGTTCGCAGGATTTCATCGAACTGTTCGAGATGAACATCGACTGGAACACCCCGGCGAACAGCGGCATCACCGCGCTGCCGCGGATTTCCATCACCGAGTTCAACAGCTGGTTCCTCGACTACAGCACCTTCGCCACCGTGCCGCAGCCGACCACCAGCCGCTCGAAGCTCGATCCGATCCGCGAAGTCATCCTCAATCAGATGACCTACCGCAACTTCGGCACCCACGAGTCGATCGTCGGCACCTTCGCCACCAACCAGGATCCGGGCCGCACCCGTCGCAGCCTGGTCAACTCCGGCATCCGCTGGTTCGAACTGCGCCGCGTCGGCAGCGGCAACTGGACCCTGCACCAGGAAGGCACCTTCGGCCCCGGCGATGCCAACACCCATCACCTGATCGGCGTCGCCGCGATGGACAAATTCGGCAACATCGGCATGGGCTACAACGTCACCAAGACCAGTTCGCCGACGGTGTTCGCCTCGCTGCGCTACACCGGCCGCACCGCCGCCGATCCGCTGGGCGTGATGTCGCTCGCCGAGACCACCGTCGCCGCCGGCGCCGCGGTGGAATCGTCCGGCCGCTGGGGCGACTATTACCAGATGACCGTCGACCCGGTCGACGACTGCACCTTCTGGTTCGTCGGCATGTACCGTCCGAGCGGCGGCTGGCAGACCCGCATCCAGGACTTCAAGTTCCCCGGCTGCTGATCCTCGCCGCACTGCGGATTGCGAACCCCGGCCTTGGCCGGGGTTCTTTTTTGTCATCGCTCCGGAGTAGGCTGTCGCAATGGGTGCCGTCCGTGCCCGTGTCGACACCCGTCCTCTGGGGGCTGCCGCAATGAATTCACGTCTGAAGCACAGCACGACCCGATCCCACGACCGCGGCGGTGGCCCCTCGCTCAATCGCACGATCAGCGCGCAGGTCGCCAAGCTGGTCCGTCAGCGCATCGTCAGCGGCTTCTATCCCGGCGGCGCGCCGCTGCTGCAGGATTCGATCGCGGCCGAATTCGGCGTGAGCAAGATTCCGATCCGCGAGGCGCTGGTCCAGCTCAGCGCCGAGGGCCTGGTCGAAATCCACGCGCACCGCGGTTTCCAGGTCCGCGCGATGTCGCTGGCCGAGGCCGAGGAAGTGCTGGGCCTGCGACTGATGATCGAACCGGAGGTCTGCGCGGCGGGCGCGCGGCTCGCGCGGCATGAAGACAAGGCCGAAGCGGAAGCCGCGCTGGACGCGCTCAACCGCCGCGTCTCGAGCAGATCGCACGACGAGGCCGGCGAGTTGAATCGCGACTTCCATCTCGCCCTGACGGTGCCGCGCATGCAGCCGGTCGCGACCGAGATCGTCCGTCGTCTGCTGACCATCTGGCAGCGCTACGCGTCGGTCCACCTGACCGCGCCGGGACGCGCGGAAAGCACCATCGCCGAACACACCGCCATCTACGAGACCTGGGCGGCCGGTCGCGGCCGCGACGGGGCGGCGATGATCCGCGCGCATATCGACCAGGCGCGCGCGGATCTGGTGGAGCTGCTGCAGCACTGAGTCCCCGGACTGTCTGCGCCGGCGCGGAGGCTCCGTCCCGCCGGGCGTCCGCATGCCGCGGCTGCGCGGATCCCGGCAACCCACCGCGGGACCCGACGCGCCATGCGCGCGGCCACCGATGCTGCGCTGCGACATTTGTCACGGAACCGCAATCGTATACGCAGGCGAAAACCCCGCGATCCGGCCGCCGCGCGCCCGTTTCCGGCCCCCTCCCGACGTTGGTCATTCGCGCGGATTCGGCTTTTTTTTTCAGGGTATTCCGAAGAATTCCGCAGCGCCTGCAGGGGCCGGGGTGGGCCTCGGGCGTCCTCGACCCGTGCTGCGCGGCGGCGTGCAAGCAAGCTGAAAACAAGATAAACGTATACGTGCACGGCGTCCCCGGGCGATCGCCTCCGCGGCCCGCCGCCGTGCCGGTCCGGCCCCAGCGGCCGGACGCAGCCGCCGCGCCATCCACAATCTTTCATGCACAGGAGTTCAAGGTGATGCAGTTCGAGTCGTCGCGTTCTTCCCGCTCTTCGCGCTCCGCTTCGCTCCGTCCGCTCGCGTTCGCGATCTGCGTCGCCGTCGCCGGCCTCGCATCCGCACCGGCTTTCGCCGGCAAGGCGGTTCTGTCCGGTCTGCAGTCCGCCGACCAGCACGACCAGTTCATCGTCAAGTACCGCGACGGCAGCGTCGAACGGCGCGACGCCAACGCGATCAACCGCAGCCTGCAGCGCGCGATGCGCGCCGCCGCCCCGAGCATGCGCGGCGCCGCCGGCGCCAAGAGCGGCGGCGCCGCGACCGCTGCGCCCAACGCCCGTCATCTGCGCCGGATGTCGCTTGGCGCCGACGTCGTGCGGATCGATCGCAAGCTCGATCGGGTCGATGCCGAAACCCTGATGCGCCAGATCGCCGCCGATCCGAACGTCGAGTACGTCGAAGTCGATGCGCGCATGTATCCGGCGCTCACGCCCAACGACCCGAACTACGCCCAGCAGTGGGGCTACAGCGACGCCGACGCCGGCATCCGCGCCAATCTGGCGTGGGACGTGTCCACCGGCACCGGCATCACCGTCGCCGTGATCGACACCGGCATCACCAATCATCCGGATCTCAACGCCAACATCGTCGCCGGTTACGACTTCATCTCCGACACCTTCGTCTCGCGCGACGGCAACGGCCGCGACGCCGATCCGTCCGATCCTGGCGACTGGAGCCCGGTGGCGGGCGAGTGCTACCCGAATTCGCCGGTCACCAACAGCAGTTGGCACGGTACCCATGTCGCCGGCACCGTCGCCGCGGTCACCAACAACAGCACCGGCGTCGCCGGCACCGCGTTCGGTGCCAAGGTCATGCCGGTGCGCGCGCTCGGTCGCTGCGGCGGTCTCACCTCCGACATCGCCGACGCCATCACGTGGGCCTCGGGCGGCACCGTCAGCGGCGTGCCCACGCTCGCCGCCGCCAACGTGCCGCAGGTGATCAACATGTCGCTGGGCGGCGGCGGCGCCTGCAGCGCCACCTACCAGAACGCGATCAACGGCGCGGTCGGCCGCGGCGTGACCGTGGTCGTGGCCGCGGGCAACAGCAACGCCAACGCCGCCAACTTCCAGCCGGCCAGCTGCGCCAACGTGATCAACGTCGCCTCGGTGACCAGCGCCAGTTCGCGCTCGAGCTTCTCGAACTACGGCACCAGCATCGACGTCTCTGCGCCGGGTTCGAGCATCCTCTCGACCCTCAACAGCGGCACCACCACGCCGGGCACCGCCAACTACGTGTCCTACAACGGCACCTCGATGGCGGCGCCGCACGTGGCCGGCACCGTCGCGCTGGTGCAGAGCCGGCGCACCGCGCTGGGCCTGGCCCGCTATACGCCGGCCCAGGTGGAGACGCTGTTGAAGAACACCGCCTACGCGCTGGCCGGCACCTGCACCGGCGGCTGCGGCGCGGGCATCATCAATGCGCGGGCCGCGGTGGATTCCGCCGGCAGCAGCGGCGGCGGCAGCGCCCAGACCTACACCAACACCGCCGATTACCAGATCCGCGACAGCACCACGGTCAACAGCCCGATCACCGTCTCCGGCCGCACCGGCAACGGTTCGGCGACCACGCCGGTCGCGGTGAACATCGTCCACACCTACATCGGCGATCTGAAGGTCGATCTGGTCGCACCGGACGGCAGCATCTACGTGCTGCACAATCGCACCGGCGCGGGCACCGACAACATCGTCCAGACCTACACGGTCAATCTCTCGGGCGAAGCGCTGAACGGCACCTGGAATCTGCGCGTGAACGACAACGCGGCCGGCGATACCGGTTACATCAACAGCTGGAGCATCACGTTCTGAGCGTTCGCAACCGCGCAGAAGACGAAAAAACGCCCCGGGTCTCCCCGGGGCGTTTCGTTTCGTGATCGCGGAATGTTCGCGATCAGCCGAGCACGAGGGTCAGGCCGTAGGCGCTGAGCAGCGGGTTGATCCGCTGGTAGTAGCTGACCGGGTTGGCGAACTGGCAGTTCGACAACGGCGGCGTCCCGGCGCCGAGCTGGCCGCCCGAGCTGACGCCCTGCGCCTGATTGCCCGCAATCCACGGGCCGCCCGAGTCGCCTTGGGTGAGGCAGGCGTTGGACTGGCGCAGGCCGAAGACCGGGCCGACCGAATAGTTCACGGTCACGTTGGTGGCGGTGATCGTGCCGCAGCGCCAGCCGGAGGAGAAGCCGGAACGGCAGACCGCAGTGCCGACGCCGAATTCGGTGCTGCCGCGCACCGCGACGTTCGTGCCGTTGTAGCGATTGACCAGACCGAACAGGGTGTCGGTGCTGCGCACGGTGGCCCAGGCGCGATCGTTGGAGGGGAAGCTGCTCGCCTGCACCGTACCGACGGCCACGCCGCCGATGCTCACGCTGGTGCCGGCCGTGCCGCAGTGGCCGGCGGTGGCGAAGCCCTTGGTCGCGCCGCGAGTGACCGAGAAGCCGATCGAGCAGGAGCCGCCGCCCGAACCGTAGCGGTTGCCGCCGATCACGTTCACCGCCGGCATGGCCACGCCTTCGGCCCGCTCGAAGCGCACGGCGTCGGCGTCGGCGCTGCTGAGCGCGACGAAATCGACCGCCTTCAGCATGGCGCCCGGCGAGACCTGGACCACCACGCTGTTGGTGGGCAGATCGACGTACCAGGACTGCACGCCGGCGAGCGCCGCGCGATTGCGGGTCTTGATGCGGATGTCGTTGAGGCTGGCCATCGTGTTGTCGAGTTCGCGCACGGAGCGGCGGAACTGGCGCACTTCGACGCCTGAGACGCGCGCGGCCTTGGCCGCGGAGGTGGTGGCGACCACGGTGCGGAACTCGCCGTCGGCGCCGCGCTCCAGCCAAGCGCCGGCGAAGTCGGCGCCGAACTGGCGTTCGGCCAGCGCGGCCTTCGCGCGCGACTGTTCCTGGGCCAGGAAATAACGCGGCAGTTGGTCGGCGGTGATGCCCAGATCGCGCTCCATCGCCGCGGCGATGCGCGAATCGATCTTCGGGCCGCGCTCGGCGGCGCCGGTGGAGGCGGCGAAGCTCGCGGCGACGGCCGCGGCGATGAGGCTTGCGGACAGGGACTTGCGGGATACGTACTTCGATGCGGACATTGAATCGCTCCTGATGCAATGAGGATGGGACAAGCCCGTTGGTCTCCTGGGAATTCGTTGTTCACGAACTTCGGGCTTGCGATCGAACACGCGCCGGCAGGTTGGGGGCACCATGCCGGCGGCGGTCATCTTGCGTATACGATGTACGTCGGAACGCGAACGGCATCATGGAACCACCGTGCGTCGGCGTTCGGTTCCATGATGATTCGGCATGACGCGGCGGTGTTCGTGCATGAGGCTTGTGCGTCGCGTCAATGCGTTCGCGCACGGTGCGAGCGATCGATCCCTCCAGAGGCGCGACATCGCCCGGTGGATGCGCGTCCTGCGGGTCGCGCGGGCCGCTGCAGTATCATCCGCGGCAGCGTCCGGGCTTTCGCCGCCGTCGTTCATCTTCGCCCCTCCGGAGTTCTGCGTCATGGCCACCCGAAGCTTCCCTCTGCTGTCCGCGGTCTGCGTCCTCGCTCTGCTGCTGCCCGCCGCCGCGCAGTCGGGACGCCTCCGCTCGAATCCCGAACTGGTCGGTGCGCATGCGCGCGAGCACGCGCAGGAAGCCCTGACCTCGCTCCGCCTGGAACGCGATCCGCAGGCGCCGCTGCACCTGGTGATGTCGCGCCGCACCTACGAGCAGATGCCCGATCTGGTCCGCGGCGGCGTCGCCAAGACCGATCGCCTGGGCACATCGCTGATGCTGGTCGAAACCCGCGCCGCGATGCTCAGCCGGATCAGCGAGCGCGTCCATCAGCGCGAGCGGCGCTGCGGCGGCTACTTCGCCTTCGCCACCCGCGAAGACGCCGAGGCTTTCCTGCGGTCGGACATGTCTCATCTGAGCAAGAAGAGCCCGGCGACGCCGGTCGAATACGTGATCGACAATCAGGCCACGGTGCTGCCGTGGCTCGATCAGGTCCAGCACACCAACATCCACGCGACGATCAGCCATCTGTCGAGTTACCAGAATCGCTACTACACCAGCACCTACGGGCGTCAGGCCGCGGAGTGGATCCAGGGCCAGTGGATGGGCCTCGCCGCGGGCCGCAGCGATGTGACGTCGGAACTGTTCGCCTGCGCCACCTGTTCCACCCAGCCCTCGGTGATCCTCACCATCCGCGGCCGCGAGATCCCCAACGAGATCGTGGTGCTGGGCGCGCATCTGGATTCGATCGTGATCGGCGGAGGCGGCAGCCCCACCCAGCGCGCGCCGGGCGCGGACGACGACGCTTCCGGCATCGCCACCCTGACCGAAATCCTGCGCATCGCCATGGCCAACGGCTGGAAGCCGCGGCGCACGGTCAAGTTCATGGGTTATGCGGCGGAAGAAGTCGGGCTGCGCGGTTCCAACGCGATCGCCCAGGCGCATCGCGCGGCGAACGCGCGGGTGGTCGCGGTGCTGCAGTTCGACATGACCAACTACCGCGCTTCCACGCCGGTGGACATGCGTCTGATCACCGACTATTCCAACATCCACCTGCAGAACTTCCTGCTGGCGCTGTTCGACACCTATCTGGCGCCGCGCGGCCTCGTGCGCGGCACCGACACCTGCGGCTACGCCTGTTCCGATCATGCCTCGTGGACCGCGGCCGGTTATCCCGCCGGCTATTTCTTCGAGGCGGGCAGCGGCAGCGGCGGTTATTTTCCCTACATCCACACCGGCAACGATACGCTCGCGAACATGAGCAACAGCGCGCAGAACAGCGGCAAGTTCGCGATGCTGGGCCTGGCCTTCCTCGGCGAGGCGGCGAAGACCTCGCAGCTCAATACCTTTCCCTGAGCGTTTCTCGGCGCGCCGATAGCGCGGCCTTCAGGTCGCTTCCATCCCATGCATCGGCAAAGCGGCCTTCAGTCCGCTTCCATCCCATGCGTCGGTAGAGCGGCCTTCAGGCCGCTGATCCATTGCAGACAATCGCAGCGGCCCGAAGGCCGCTCTGCCGAACGTGCGCTCCAGGCGCCTCAGCCCGCCGCCTCGAAGCGATTGGCGGAGACGTTCTTGCGCACTTTCAGCGGGTCCCAGATGCGGCCGTTCATCGCGATGTAGACGCCCGGCGGCAGCGACTGCACGGCGCCGACCGCGGTGCCGATGTTGAACTCGGCGTCGGAGCCGCGGAAGCGCGCCGGATTGAGCGCGCCGGTCAGCACGATGGTCTTGTCGGGGATGGTGCTCAGCACCTTCGCGGTCTCGACCATCGTATCGGTGCCGTGGGTGACCAGCACGTGGCGCACGCCTTGCGCAGAGATGGTCGCGCGCAGCAGTTCGCGATCGGCGGCGGTGATGTGCAGCGAGTCCTTGCGGATGATCGGGATCACGGTGAATCGGAAGGCGACGCCGAGTTCTTCCAGGATCCGGCCGATCTGCGGTTCGCCGACCTGATAGTCGGACTTGTCGTCGAAGTAGATCTTGTCGATCGTGCCGCCGGTGGTGACGATGAGCAGTTCTTGCATCGGGACTCTCCGCTGCGCCGCGGCTGCTGACCGCGCGCTTTCTGGGGTGTGCGTCGTGCCCGGCGCGCCGGGCGAGGCGCGCATTATGGCCGCTGACGGCGCCGGATGCCCATGCCGTTCAGCCCTGAGGCCGGCCCCGGCCGAAGCGCGCGCGCAGCCCCGATGCGCTGGAGGCGATCACCACCGCCACCGCCAGCGCGGTCTCGATCAGGGCGAAGACGCGCTCATCGGCATGCGCCCAGGCGGTCATGACCCCGTGCGAG
>JBIJBH010000245.1:0-6015 GCA_044345315.1 Lysobacteraceae bacterium | reverse complement strand
ACCAGATTCCGGAGCGTATGCTCCGCCGGAATCGCCCGCAGACAAGCCGGAATTACGAAAATGCCCCCGCTATCGGGTCAAATTTCAACAGCCTGCTAAACCTGCTAGGGGAACGACGAGTCACAGCTTCGAACAAATCATCTGGACGCTCGAAGGTTGCCTTGATGCGTTCATTCGTGAAGCCAGAGCTGAGTTGAGCGCAGCAGAAGAGGGTGGTGACGCAAATGCAGCTGCCAGTGCGGGCGCGAAATTCCGGCTGATGCTCAGAGCGCGTTCCTGCAATGGTGGAATGAAGCGGCTCCAGGAATTATGGGACTATCTTGAACTTCACCAGGACCAGTTGCGATGAGTGGCCTGGACGGTCGTCTGGGGAGAGAAGATCACAGCTGTATCTATCGAGAATTGTTTTTTTGCCCAGCGCTGAGCTGATGCATTGAAAAGCACGAGGAGTTTGTGAAATGACTGAAGATAAGAGCACCGCTCTGTTGTCCTACGGCCTTCCGCAGCCGCCCATCCCGCAGCGACTGAGAGAATTGCTCAAGGACTACCCAGATCACCTAGAGCGGCTACAAGAAGCGCTGAACTACGCTTTTGATGGCCCTAAGCCTGTGCGGGGTAGCGCGAGCCATGTGTTCGAGCAGGTCATCTGGGCGCTGGAGGGTCGTTTAGAAACTTTTTTCCGTGAGGCGAATGCAGAGTTAAGGGTCGCTGAGGCCAATGGCGAAGGAGATGCGATAGCAAGAGTAAGGCAAAAGAAATCTGCAATGGGCTTCGCGAGCAGTATCAATGATGGGATGGCTAATTTAGATGAAGTCTGGAATTACATACAGGAGCACAACGAGGTATTGCGATGAGCGACCGTCGGGACCGCCTCTCAAAAGAGGAGCATGCGCGTATATTTCAAGAGGAAGTGCTCCCAAATTCTCGAATCGAGAAGTTCGCGTCTCACGATAATCCTAAGGCTGTGATCTTGGCGGGTCAGCCCGGAGCAGGGAAAGGTAGTCTCGTGAGAGCTGTTCAATCTGAATTCAACAGAGACATTTTTGTTGTCGATCCTGATGAGCAACGAAAGTTTCATTCCGAAGCCGAGCGCTGGCAAAAAGAATCGCCCTATGGTTGGTCACAAAAGACCAACGCCGACGCCGGCGGCTTCGCTGGAGAACTGCGCAGCGAAGGTGTGGGCCGTCGCATCAACTTGCTGATCGATACCACGCTGGGCAGCTCAGACGGCGCGATTAAAACTATTCGAGGTCTCCAGGAGGCCGGCTACGAAGTCGAAATTCGTGCCGTTGGAGCACACGAGCTCGAAAGCAGGGTTGGCATCGATCGCCGCTTCACCACGAGCATTGATATGGAAGGTGTTGGTCGCGATGTCCCGCTCGCCTTCCACGACAAGGTCTACGCAGATCTTCCGGACAACTTGGACAAAGTCTCTGCCGCGACTGGCGTGCGCGTCCGCATCTACGACCGAGACGATGCAGCGAATGCTGTTTTCGATAGCCAGCGCGACCCGGGTTCGCCCAGCGCTGCTTTGCGCGAGATACGCGACGCGCGCCTTCAGTCCCTCGAGACGACGCAGCGCATGCGGATCGAGGCGCAAGAGCAGGCCGATTGGCACCGCGACCCTCAGGATCGCCTGGTGCAATCGGGGAAGATGGAGCCCGACACGCTCGAAGCGCTGCGGCGCGAACGTATGGAGGCGAACAAGCCTGCCATCTCCGCCCGCGATAGTGAGGCATGGAGCACCCTGGATGAGCTCGTCAGAGACGGCGCCCCACCTGCCCGAGCGCCGATCCCCGGCTTCGAGCTTCCCCCACTGGACCGGGCCGGAGCCACAGCCGGCCTCGCCGGACTGGGCGCGGCCGCCGCTGCCTACGACGCCAAGGAAACCGGCGATCGGATCAACACCGCATTGGCGCAGGACAACCCATCGGCCGTCCGCTCGGAAGCGACGCACTTCACCGCGCGTGGCGTGGGTGGTGCATCCGCGGTCTTCACGCCCATGGCGGCGGGCGTCAGCGGTGGGCCGGCGGTGGCGCTGGCCGTCGCGGATGCTTACCTGTTGACCGAGGCCTTCGACCGCGGCGCGAAGTGGCTGGACAAGGAACGGATCGTCCACCAGACCGACCGCGATGGCGTCAAATGGGAGTTCACCGGTCGGCAGTGGATCCGCGAGGACCTGAAGGCCGACCTGCGGGACGATGGCGTCGACCAGGTGCGTGGTCAGAATTTCGCCGCGCTGCCGGACAACGCGCGCGAGCTGAGCTATCTCGCAAGCGTGGAGGCCGTCGGCCAGGCGATCGGCAAGGCGGATCCGCGCAACCCCTTCGAGTTGCCGGCCAACGCGAGTGATGCCCCGAGCAACCAGCCCAGCCCGTGGCGTCTCGACGCGCAGAGCGGGGACTGGAAGCGCACGCGCTACGAGGAAATTGATCCGACCGATCCGCGGCTGCCGGACCGGCAAGTGCCCGAGACCGCCACGCCCGAGCGCGCGGCGGAGCTGAACCGCCAGGCCTCGCAGATCATCGACGAGAACATCGCGCGCGGACCGGCCGCCTTGGCTGCGCAGTATGAGATCGGGCACAAGCGCAACGGCTTCGACCAGTTCGGCGAGGTTCCGATGTCCGTCCAGACGGCGCTGAACCCGAATACTCTGGAAGCGTCGAACGGCAAGCAACACGTGCGCGACGCCCAAGGACAGTGGTCGCACGAGGGCGCCCCGGCAAGTCCCAACCATGCGCTGGAGCTGGAGACGACGCGCGAGCGCCTGTTGCCGGCGTTGGAGCAGCACCGGGCGCGTCTGGCCGCCATGCCCGAATGGCAGCCGCTGACCCCGGAGCAGCAGGACCGCGCCAACCTGCGCCAGCTCTACCTCGACAATGGGGTGAATCCCAACCCCGAGCGGTTCGAAGCGGCGTATCAGGCGGTCAAGGAAACGCGCGAAGCGCAGGGCATCAGCGCCGCGGAGACATCGCTGGCCCTGGAGCCTCGACCTGCCGGCGGCTACGACATCAACACGCCGATCCAGCACCTCCGGATCGAGGGCGACGGGGTGGTGCGCGTGGCGGCCACGACGACGGCTGCCGACATCCAACGCGTTGAGGCGGCACTGAAAAACGACCCGCGAGCGATGGATGCGCCGAGCGCGCAGGAGCGCGATGGGCACGCACAGCTGCAGCGGGAGGCGAACCTGGCAGGGTTGTCGCCAGATGATACGCAGGCTGCAGTGCGCACCGCGGTCCCGACGATGTCCGGGCCCGGAGCGCGCAGCGAGAAGTTCGAGGATCTCGATCGCGCGCCCCGTGAAGAACCCAAGTCCGAGCGACCCGGCGCGATCCTGCTCGACAACCCGGCCCATCAAAACCACCTCATGTTCGCCGCCCTGCTGCGCACCGTGAACGAGCGCGACAAAGAACTCGGCCGCGAGCCCGACGAGTTCAGTCGCCAGTTGGCCGGCGGTCTGGTCGAGAAAGCCCGCGAGCGCGGTCTCGAGACGATCGGTGCGGCGAAGTTCGCGCCGGACGGGATGAAGGTCGGCATGACCGACACCGCCGATCTCTCGGCGCCGTGGGCGAAAACCGCGGTGGGCGATGTTCGGGAGTTGGCGGAGCAGTCCCTGGCGCACAGCAGCGAACAGGTGGCGGCGATCAACCGGCAGCAGGCGCTGGAACGGAGTCTCGATCCGCCGGCGCAGACGCAGACGATGCCGGGACCGGATGATGTCGCGCCGAGGGCGATGCGGATGGCGTGAGCCGCGTGGCGGCCGTGGCTGCTCATCGGCTTTCGCGGGCCTTGCCGTTTTCCTGCGTGCCGCCCTACGCCCAACGGAGTATCGTCACCTCGTCGGTGCCCGTCGATGCTGGAGGATGCATTCGCCGCTGTCGGCAGTGCATGATTGTGGTCACCCATCGCGCCGCAAGGAGGCCGCCCATGAGTTATCCCGCGAAGACCGTGTACGTGTTCGGTCTGTACATGCTGCTGCTCTGCATCCCGCTGCTGTTCGCGCCGAATCTGCTGCTGACCCTGCTCGGGTTCGAGCCGACCTCGGAGGTCTGGGTCCGGGTGCTGGGCCAACTGGTGCTCTATCTGGGCATCTACTACGTGCTGGCTGCGCGCTGGGAATCGCGGCAGTTCATGGCGGCGACGGTGCCGGTGCGGGCGTCGGTGATCCTGTTCTTCGCGACCTTCGTGGTCGCCGGTCTGGTGCCGCCGATGCTGCTGGTGATGGCCGTGCCCGATCTGATCGGCGCGATCTGGACTTGGCGCGCGCTGCGGGCCACGGGTCCGGCGCAGGCCGGCGCATGAGAATCGGCCCCGCGCGCCCCGGTTCAGGCGGGCGCGCGGTCCTCGGCGGGCGCGCGTGCGGGTTCTGACGAGAGGTGATAGGCCTCGGCGTCGAAACGCCGGGTCAGCAGGCGGAACATCCAGGTGAAACCGGGCCAGACCACGACGTTGCGGCCGCTGACCGGATGTCGGTACCAACTGGTGCAGCCGCCGATCGCCCACACCGCGCCGCGCATGCGCCGCAGCAGGCGCTGGTTGAAGCGATCCTGCGCGTCGGCGCGCACGTCGACGCGGGTCAGGCCGCGAGCGGTCATCGTGCGCAGGGTGTCGATCACATAGGCGATCTGCGACTCGATCATGTAGATCATCGAGTTGTGGCCGAGGCCGGTGTTCGGCCCCATCAGCAGGAAGAAGTTGGGGAACCCGCTGACCGTGGTGCCCTTGTAGGCTTCCGGACCGTCGCGCCACACATCGGCCAGATCGCGGCCGTCGACGCCGAAGATCATGCCCGGCGGGTAGGGCGCGCTGGCGCGGAAGCCGGTGCCGAGGATCAGCGCATCGAGCGGATGATGGCGGCCGTCGGCGGTGCGCACGCCGTCGCGATCGATGGCGACGATGGCCTCGGTGGCGAGCGTGGTGTTGGCCGCGGCGATCGCCGGGTAGTAGTCGTTGGACATCAGGATGCGCTTGCAGCCGATGTGGTACTGCGGCGTGAGCTTGCGCCGCAGTTCGGGGTCGGCGACCTGACGGCGCAGATGCCAGGCGGCCATCTTCCGGTGCAGGAACATCAGCCGCGGATCGAAGGCGAAGCCCAGTACGCGCACTTCGGAGGCCAGGTAGATCGCCAGCCGCGACAGCAGGCGCCAGCCGGGCAGCCGGCGCAGCAGGCCGCGCTCGCGCGGCGAAATCGCGCGGTCGAGCTTGGGCAGGATCCACGGCGGATTGCGCTGGAACACGGTCAGGTGCCCGACCTGCGGCTGGATCGCCGGCACGAACTGGATCGCCGAGGCGCCGGTGCCGATCACGCCCACGCGCCTGCCGCGCAGGTCGTAGTCCTCGTCCCACTGCTGCGAGTGGAAGACCTTGCCCGCGAAGGAGGCGAGCCCGGGGATGTCGGGGCGGTCGTCGGGGCGCGACAGCGCGCCGGTGCCGGCGACGACCGTGCGCGCGTGCACCACGCTGCCGTCGGCGGTGGTCGCTTCCCAGCGCGAGGCCGATTCGATCCAGCGCAGGCGCACGATCTCGGTGTTCAGGCGCAGGAATCGCTCGAGACCGTGTTTGCGCGCGCAGCCGACGAGATAGTCGCGGATCTCGGGTTGGCCGGAATAGCGGCGCGTCCAGTCGGGGTTGGGTTCGAACGAGAACGAATACAGATGCGAGGGAATGTCGCAGGCGCAGCCCGGATAGCGGTTGACCCACCAGGTGCCGCCGATGCCGGCCGCCTTGTCGACGATGCGGAAATCGCTTCGCCCTTCCTGCAGCAGGCGGATCGCGGTGCCGATGCCGGAGAATCCGGCGCCGATGATGAGCACCCCGAGCACTGCGTCGTCGGCGGGCGCGGATGCGCGCGGCGCCGCGCCGGCATCCGCGGCGCCATCGCCCACGAGGCTGCCGGCGTGCCGCAGCGGCGCGCCCGCGGCATCGGCCGTGCGGTTACGCCGCTGTCGCCGCAGCCAGCGCATCATCGGCATGTTCCGCCCAGGCCGCGGGCCACTGCGCGGCGATCGCGTC
>JBIJBH010000244.1:0-6021 GCA_044345315.1 Lysobacteraceae bacterium | reverse complement strand
GACGGCGCAAAAAAAAGCGCCGCCCGAAAGGGCGGCGCATGGACTCCGGTAAGCGGTGTCGGGAATACCGGCGGGGTCGGGCTGCAGTCCGCCCCGGCGGGTCGTGCGGTAGAGCCTACTTCTTCAGGAAGCCGATCTTCTTCATATCGGCATTCTTGGCGGATGCGAGCACCTTGGCGAGCACTTCGTACTGCGCGTCCGGATTGACGTCGATCTCCAGCGTCGGCTGGTTCTCCGGGTCGCGCTGGACCTCGCTCTCCATCTGGCTGCGCAGGGAGCTGATCGGGACCGGATTGTTGTTCCAGAACACCTCGCCGGAGGCGTCGATGCGCAACTTGATCGGGTCCGGCGGGTCGAGGCGCTTTTCGGGCTCCTTGGTGCTCCGCTGCGGCAGATCGATGTCGATCGGGAACGACGGCGGCGGGGCGGTGACCATGAAGATGATGAGCAACACGAGCATCACGTCCGCGAGCGGAATGATGTTCATGTCGGCCATCGCGCCGCCTTGGGAGTTGCTGCTGAATGCCATGGCGAGAGTCTCTTGCTTAATTTTCCGGCAGGGAGATGTAGCCGACCTTGCGCATGCCCTGTTGCTGCGCGATGTTCACCACGTCGTTGATGAAGCGGTACGGCGTGGTCCTGTCTCCGCGGATGTTCAGGGCGGGCTGCGGAACCTTCTGGGCTTCGACCGACAGGCGGCTCTCCAGCAGCGCGAGGGTGATCGGTTCGTCGTTGAAGAAGATCTTGTTGTCCTCGGTCACCGCGATGGTGATCGGGGACGGCTGGGCCTTCTTCTCGACCAGCTCCCGGTTCATGTCGGTTTCCGGCAGCTCGATCTGCACCTTGTGCGACATCAGCGGGGTGGTGACCATGAAGATGATCAGCAACACCAGCATGACGTCGACCAATGGGACGACGTTGATCTCGGAACTCGGCTGGCCGTGACCGCCGCTGTTGGCACTGAACGCCATGGCTGGCTTCCTCCGGGGTTCTGTCGGATCAGCGCTTGTTCGACACTTCGCCGACGCGCGAGCCGGTGGCGAAGAAGTCGTGCAGGTCGTGAGCGAAGGTGTCGAACTTGTTGTTCGTGATGCGGTTGGCGCGGATGAAGAAGTTGTAGCCGAGCACCGCCGGGATCGCGACGAACAGACCGACCGCGGTCATGATCAGGGCTTCGCCCACCGGCGCGGCGACCGCGTCGATCGAGGCCTGGCCCGAGCTGCCGATCTTCAGCAGCGCGCCGTAGATGCCCCACACCGTACCGAGCAGACCGACGAACGGCGCGGTCGCGCCGACGGTGGCGAGCAGGGTGAGACCGGCTTCCAGGTTCATCGACTCACGGGTCACGGCTTGGCGCAGCGCGCGGTCGACGAACTCGGAGCGGTTCAGCGATTCGACCAGACGCGAGCCCTCGTGGCGCTGGTGGTGCGCGGCGGCCTGGGCGGCGTCGAGCGCGATCTTCGAGAACGGCTCGCTCTTGGGCTGCTCTTCCATGAAGCGGATCGCGTCCTGGGCGTTCGGGGTTTCCCAGAACGTGTTGACCACCGAGTCGCCGCGGCGACGCAGGTTGGTGTTCTTGATGAAATTGATGACGATCCAGTAGATCGACATGATCGACATGATCGCCAACGTGGCGGCAACGGTGAGCTGGACCGGGTATTCGCCCGGCTTGCCCAGCATTTCCTTGGCCAGGTGGGCTGCGCCCATCTGCTCGAAACCGGTCTTGGCGCCGGCGGCGGCGGTGGATGCAAGGGAGAGGATTTCCTGCAGCATGACGCTTACCTTTCTTGTGTGTGGAAGGAGCTAACGAAGGATCGTTTTTTGACGCGGGACAGCGGATGTGTTCAGCGGATTATTCGAGCGCGAACGAGAACGGCAGGCGGCCCTGGCCGGCGGCGCCGGGGCACAGCTTGGCGCGTCTGGCCCAGGTCACCGCTGCGCGGTCGAGGTCGCGGTTGCGACTGCTCTTGGCGACGGTGACGTCGGTGATGGTGCCGTCGGCCGCGTAGGTGATCAGCAGCGCCAGATCGGAGGCGACGCCGGCGCGCGAAACCGCAGCCTGCAGCGGGGCCATCGACGGGCGCACGCAGAGGCTGGCGCGGAGGTCGTTGTCGTTGCGCGGCGGGGCGCTCGGCGCGGGCGGAGCCGGGGGCGCCGGCGGCGACGGCGGCGGGGCCGGGGTGTCGACCGGCGACGGGTCGTCGAAGGTCACCGGCGGCGGTTCTTCCGGCGGCGGCTCGATCACCGGCCGCGGGGTCTCCTGCGGGGTGAGCTTGATTTCCTTCGGCGGCTCTTCCGGCGGCGGCGGCGGCGGTGGCGGCGGCGGCGGCGGCTCGATGATGACGACGCTGGTGTTCTCTTCTTCTTCCTGGTCCGCGCCCGGCGGGCTGACCGGAACCAGCAGCAGCATGAGCGCGGCGATATGCAGCGTAATGGCGAAGCTGATGGCGGTGATCCGGGACCAGTTCAGGCCGGGTTCTTCGCGATTGCGCTTGTCAAGGGTCGGCAACGGTTCGGTCATGCGCAGCAGGCTCGGTTTAGCGGTCTCGTGGCGTCGGTGCGGCAGCGGCGCGTTCGCGATCTTTCCATGAAAGTGAACCCTACCCCGACCACGACACCCCGTATATGGTCGAACCGCGATCGGCCCCAAGATGAGAACCGGTCGCGGGAATCTCTAAGCTTATACCAATCGCAGCGGGACTTACCAACACCCCCTGCGCAAAACCGATCCGATGCGTGACCGGATCGGGCGTTTCGCCTCACTTGCCCGGCAGCGCCAGGATGTCGTTGGCTTCCTTGGGCTTCTTCACGCCCTTGGCCAGTGCATCCCGGGCGGCGGCCTTGGCCTCGGCGATCCGGTTCTCGTTGCGCAGGACCTTGGCCAGATTCAGGGCCGGTTCGCCGTTGGTGGAGACCTCGGCGGCGCGACGATAGAACTCGATCGCCTTGGCGACGTTCTCCTCGCCGTAGTAGTTCTGGGCCAGGATCGAAAGGTCGTTGGCAAGAGTCTGCGACGGCGGGATGGCGCCCTTGGCGACGCCGTCCAGCAGCACGTTTTCGGCCTCGCGGTATTTGTTGGCGTTGATGTAGCCGACGAACAGCGTGCGGTATTCGTTGGCGTCCTTGAGCAGGCCCTTGCCGCGCGCGTCTTCGAGCAGCGCGTTGGCCTTGTCGTAGTTCTCGGCCTGCTGGTACAGCGACACCGCATTCATCAGCACCGCGCGGTCGCCGGGCTTGGCGGCCAGCATTTTCTCGTACAGCGCGGCGCCCTCGGCGGCGCGATCGAGCTTGCTGAGCAGGAAGGCCTTGAGCCCGAGCGCCTGCTCGCTTTCGTTCTTGGTCTCGGCCAGATAGCGGTCGGTCCAGGTCAGGGCCTCCTGGTCGCGATCCAGCGTGTTGAGGGTGACCGCGAGGTTGAACATGATCTGGTAGTGGCCGTTGTTGTCGAGGCCGTCGGTCTGCACGGTCTTGAGGTAGTAGTCGGCGGCGCGGGCATCGTCCTCGAGCTTCTGCGCGGCGTTCGCGGCGAGCTGGTAGAGGTAGCTCTTGAGATAGGCGTTCTGCGATTCGGCGCCGAACGCATCGACCTGGGCCATGACTTCGGCGTACTTGCCGGCGTCGAAATCGGCCTGGATCTTGTTGGCCGTCTTCGCGTCCTTCTGCGAGACCTTGTTCTCCGGCGCTTTGCGGGTGGCCAGCGGGAACAGCTCGGGCTGCTTGCTGGCCTGCGCCTGCGCCTGGGCCTTGCGCTGGCGCGCGCGCTCGGAGGCGGCGGCGGCGGTGCCCGATCCGGTGCTGGTCCTGGGCTTGTCCTCGTAGTCGTCTTCCTGGGCGAAGGCCGGGGCGGCGAAGGCGCAGCCGATCAACAGTACGACGGCGGCAGCGAGGGCGGTATGCGGGAAGGAGCGGGCGGAAGCGGTCATGTCTTTCTCGGGGACGGTGGACGACCCGAGGCCGTCGCGGTGGATGCGGCCGGGCCGCGGGTGAAGGAAAAGGGGCGACATCATCGCATCGATCACTCAGCCGGCAGCGCCTTGGGCGCAGGCGGGACGGCGGCCGGACGCGCGGGCCTGTTCGTAGACCGGCATCAGCTGGTCGGCGCGGCGGCGCATTTCGCCGATGCGGGAACGCGGATCGGGGTGGGTGGAGAGCCATTCCGGAGGACGGCTGCCGCCGGCGGCGAGCATGTTCTCCCACAGGGTCACCGCCTGGCGCGGATCGAATCCGGCCTGGGCCATCAGGCGCTGACCGACGACGTCGGCCTCGTCTTCCTGGGCGCGGGTGCCGGGCAGCAGGAAGCCGGCCTGCGCGATCAGTCCACCGCCCTGGCTGGCGATCTGCGAACCGCTCTGGCCGTAGCGCGCGCCGGCGATCGCCGCCAGCAGCTGCACCGCGCCTGCGGCGCCGACATGCCGGGTCAGGCGCTCGTCGTGGTGGCGTTCGATCACGTGGCCGATCTCGTGGCCCACGACCGCGGCGAGCTGGTCCTGGGTGCGGGCGACGGTGAAGATGCCGGTGTTCACGCCGACCTTGCCGCCGGGCAGCGCGAAGGCGTTGGGCGCATCGTCGAGGAAGACCGCTTCTTCCCAGCCGCCGGCCTGCCGCTCCGGCGGCAGCTCGCGCACGATCGACTGGACCACGCAGCGCAGATAGGCGTTCTGGCGGGCGTCCCGGGACAGCGGCTTCTTCGTTTTCTGCTCGGCGAAGGCCTGTGCGCCGAGCTGGTCGAGCTGCTGCTGCGAATAGGCCCCGACGTACTGTTTGCGCCCGGTCGAGGAGGTGGTGGTGGCGCAGGCGGCGAGCAGGACGGTGCACAACAGACCGGCGACGACGACACGGACGGAGGCGCGCGAGGGCACTGGCGTCATGGCGGCGGCTCCGTTGGGGTCTGGAGGGGGTGGCATGTTGTAAAGGGTCGGGGATTAACGTTTCGTCAATCGCGCCTCGTCGCTGCGTCGCTTCGCGACGGCGGTCGCGACAGAGCGCGGTGGACGTGGCGAAGACCGCCAACGTCCCGGGACCGACGACGGGGTTGCCGCCGCCTCACACGTCCAGATTCGCCACCTTCAGCGCGTTGTCCTCGATGAACTCGCGTCGCGGTTCGACCACGTCGCCCATGAGGGTCGAGAAGATCTGGTCGGCGGCGACCGCGTCCTCGATCCGCACCTGCAACAGGCGGCGGGTATCGGGGTTCACGGTGGTTTCCCACAGCTGTTCCGGGTTCATTTCGCCCAGGCCCTTGAAGCGCTGGATCTGGCGGCCCTTCTTCGCTTCCTCCAGCAGCCAGGCGTGGGCCTGGGCGAAGCTGGCGACCGGCTCCTCGCGATGGCCGCGGACGATCTTCGCGCCGTCGACGAGCAGACCGTGGAGCTCCTTCGCCGCGTCGCGCAGGGCGCGCAGTTCGCCGTGTTCGAAGCTGGCGGCGGCCAGTTCGTGCACGGTGGTCTCGCCCATGTGGGTGCGACGCACGATCAGCGCGGCCGTCTGCGCATCGCCGGCGGGGCGCGCTTCGACGCGGAAGCGCGGACGGCCGAGGCCGGTGCGGTTGATCCGCGCCTCAAACCCGTCCAGCGGGGCGCGATCGGCGGCGAGTTCGGCCAGCCGCGCGGCGTCCAGCGGCGGGAAATCGATCAGCGCTTCGAGCAGGGTCGGGTCGTAGCGGTAGGCGTTGCGCGCGATCGCGTCGCGCGCCGCGGCGTAGACCAGCAGCAGGCGTTCGAGACGTTCGCCGTCGATCGCCGGCACGCCTTCGCCCGGCACCAGCGCAGCATTCTCGACCGCGTTGCCGGCGAGGTACTGGTCGAGCGCGGCGTCGTCCTTGAGATACAGCTCGTTCTTGCCCTGCTTGATCTTGTACAGCGGCGGCAGGCCGATGTAGATGTGGCCGCGTTCGATCAGCTCCGGCATCTGCCGGTAGAAGAACGTCAGCAGCAGGGTGCGGATGTGCGAGCCGTCCACGTCCGCGTCGGTCATGATGATGATGCGGTGGTAGCGCAGCTTGCCGAGGTCGAAGCCACCCTG
>JBIJBH010000243.1:0-6033 GCA_044345315.1 Lysobacteraceae bacterium | reverse complement strand
CGCTCAAGCACAGTCTGCTGCTGGCGCTGTGCGATGCCCTGACCGCCAAGCCGGCGCCGCTGTTCGCGCTCGACACCCATGCCGGCGCCGGCGTCTATGCGCTCGACGACGAACAGGCGCAGCGTACCGGCGAGGCCGCCGGCGGGATCGGCCGGATCGAGGCCGCGGCCGCCACCGCACCGGCGCTGGCGCGCTATCTGGACGCCGTGGCGGCCTGCCGCGCGGCCTGCGGGCCCGCGGCCTACCCCGGTTCGCCCTGGCTGATCGCCCACGCCCTGCGCGCGCAGGACAGGATCGCCTGCTGCGAACTGCGCGAGGAGGAAGCCGCGCGGCTGCGCCGCGCGCTGGGCGCCGATCCGCGGGTCGCGATCCACGTCCGCGACGGCTACGCCGCGATGCGCGCGCTACTGCCGCCGCGGATCGGCGGCGAACGCTTCGGCCGCGGGCTGATCCTGATCGATCCGCCCTACGAGGCCCAGCTCGACGAATTCGACACCGCGCTCGCCGCGATCCGCGACGGTCTCGCGCGCTGGCCGCAGGCGGTGGTGGCGCTGTGGTATCCGATCAAGCTGCGCAGCGCGCTGATGCCGTTCTACCGTGCGGCGACTGCGCTGGAGACGCGTTCGGCGCTGCGCTGCGAACTGCTGGTGCGGGTCGACGACTCGCCGCTGCGCATGAACGGCAGCGGGCTGCTGGTGCTGAATCCGCCGTGGCGTTTCGATGCGACCGCGGCCGGGATCCTGACGGCGCTGTGCGCGGCGCTGGGCGAACCCGGCGCCTCCTGGCGCGGCGACTGGCTGCGCGCGCCGGCCTGAGCCGCGGGCGGCACTCGGGAGCGACCGGCCGCCCTGTGCGACAATCGCCCGTCCTTCCGCATCGCCCGGATCGCCATGGCCGGTTCCAGCCTGTTCGCCCTGATCGACGACATCGCCACGCTGCTCGACGACGTGTCGGTGATGACCAAGGTCGCCACCAAGAAGACCGCCGGCGTGCTCGGCGACGACCTCGCGCTCAACGCGCAGCAGGTCACCGGGATCAACGCCGACCGCGAACTGCCGGTGGTCTGGGCGGTGGCCAAGGGTTCGATGATCAACAAGCTGATCCTGGTGCCGGCGGCGCTGGCGATCAGCGCGCTCGAACACTGGCTGCACGGGCGCGGGATCGGCATCCCGCTGGTGATGCCGCTGCTGATGCTCGGCGGCGCGTTCCTGTGCTACGAGGGCGTGGAGAAACTGGCGCACAAGTTCCTGCACGACAAGGCCGAGGACGACAAGCATCACGCCGATCTGGTGAAGGCGGTGCAGGACGAGAAAGTCGACATGGTCGCGTTCGAGCGCGACAAGATCAAAGGCGCGGTGCGCACCGATTTCATCCTGTCCGCGGAAATCATCGTGATCTCGCTGGGCACCGTGGCGGACGCGGATTTCTCGCGCCAGCTCGGCGTGCTGGCGGCGATCTCGATCATCATGACCGTCGGCGTCTACGGCCTGGTCGCCGGCATCGTCAAACTCGACGATCTGGGCCTGGCGCTGAGCCGTGCGGGCAAGGGCATGAAAGCGGCGATCGGCCGCGGCCTGCTCACCGGCGCGCCGTATCTGATGAAATTCCTCTCGATCGCCGGCACCGCGGCGATGTTCCTGGTCGGCGGCCATATCCTGGTCGAAGGTATCCCGCCGCTGCATCATCTCGGCGAAGGTTTCGCGAAGATCGAAGGCTTCGGCTGGCTGGTCTCGATGCTGTTCGACGCCGCGGTGGGCATCGTCGCCGGCGCGCTCATCGTCGGTACGCTGACGGTGGTCGCGAAACTGCGCGGCAAACCGAAAGCGGCCTGAACGGCCGCCCGGGCCGCGGCCGGGCACTCGACTTCACCCCGTGAAAAAGGACTTTTTCATGCGCCATGCCATCGTCCCGCGTCTCGTCGCCATCGCCTGCCTGAGTCTGGCGAGCCTGTCCGCAGCGGCCGCCGACGGCGGCACGCATCGCCCGCTGTCCACCGAAGAGATCACCTCGCGCTACGGTGCGCAGCCGGGGCCCGCGTACGTCGCCCGCACCCGCACCGTCGCCTTCCCGGCGCGCGTATTCCGGGCGCTGCTGGATCAGCCGGGCGCGACCGGCATGCATGCCGAATTCGTCGCGATGCCCGACGACGGCGCGGAAACCCTGCTGTTGCGCGCGACCGACCGCAGCGGACGCCCGTTCGGCACTGCCTATGAATGGGGTCAACGCTGCCCGCCGATCTGCAACGACATCGCAGGTACCACCGCTTTCGACCCGCAGGCCCTGGAACGCTCAGGCCTGGCGCTGGATCTGGCGCAGACCGACGCCTTCCTCGACGCGGCGCAGCGCCGCCGCGCCGCTGCGCCAGGCGCGAACAGCGTTGGCGTCCATTTGCGGCGCGAGGTGTTCGAACGTCTGCTCGCGCAGCCCGGCGCGGCCGGCATCGTCGCGGCGTTCGTGCGTCATCCCCGGAGCGGCCGCGACGTGCTGCTGCTGCGCGCGGTCGGTCGCGACGGTCGCGCCTTCGGCCCGGGATTCGACGACGGCGAGCCTTGCCCGGGCGCAGGCTGTCCACGCTGAACCCGGCGGGCGGCGAGTCCGCAGCACGTTCGTCGCTGCCGCGGATTCGTTCATCCTGAGCCGGCGCCCGACGAGCCCGCGCAGCGCGGCTGCGTTCGCCTCTCCCGCACAGGCCTCGAAAAGCGCACGTCGCTGCCGCAACAGGGCTGTCACATTAGAGCCTGGCCTCATTCCCGCTGTGCGAAGATGCCGGCCGTGAGACGCGATCGACTTCCGCCCTGGCATGAGTACAAACGGCTGCTCGACGGCCGCGAACTGCTGATCCGCCCGATCCGCGCCGAGGATGCGGAGCCGCTGCGGGCGGGGTTCAGCCTGCTGCGCCCGGACGAGATCCGCCAGCGTTTCCTGTACGCGATCAAGGAATTGACTCCGGAGGTGGCGGCGCGGCTGACCCGTCCGGATCCCGAGCGCGAATTCGCCCTGGTCGCGGCCGAGCCGCTGCCGCCCGGCGAAGCCCTGATCGGCGCGGTCGCGCGCGCCGCGATCGATCCGGACCGCCGCGAGGCCGAATTCGCGATCCTGGTCAGTCATTTCATCAGCGGCATGGGCCTGGGCCGGCTGCTCATGCTGCGCCTGGTGCGCTGGGCGCGACGGCTGCGGCTGAAGCGCCTCTACGGCGACGTGCTCGAATACAACACCGCGATGCTCGGCCTGGCCGAGTCGCTGGGTTTCCGCCGCGAACACAGCGACTCGCCCGGGCTGGTGCGGGTCACGCTGGATCTGCAAGACCCGCGACTGGCCGCAGTGGCCGAAGCCGAAAGCGACGACGACGCCTGACCGCGCCGGCCGCGCGCCGACGCTGCCGGTAGAATGGCGGGTTTCCGCAATCGTCGGCGCCATGTCCGCTCCTTCCTTCACCGCCCGGCTGCTGCCGAAAGCCGGACAGTCGCGCGCCTGGTGGCGCGCGCCGGCCAGCGCCAGCGCGCTCGCCTGGGTCCTCGCCCGCCTCGCGCGCGACCATGACGCGCCCCTGCTCGCGGTGACCCGCGACAACCAGTCCGCGCATCAGCTCGAACAGGACCTGCGCACCCTCGCCGGCGGCGACGCGGCGCTCGCCGTGCTGCATTTCCCCGACTGGGAAACCCTGCCCTACGATCAGTTCAGCCCGCATCCGGACATCGTCTCGCAGCGATTGGCGGTGCTGCATCGCCTGCCGACCCTGCGCCGCGGCGTGCTGGTGGTGCCGGTGCAGACGCTGATGCAGCGGCTGGCGCCGCTGTCGCACCTGATCGGCGGCAGTTTCGACGTGCGCGTCGGTCAGCGTCTGGATTTCGACGCAGAAAAACGCAGACTCGAGAGCGCCGGTTATCGGCATGTGCCGCAGGTGTTCGACCCGGGCGATTTCGCGGTCCGCGGCGGTCTGCTCGACGTGTATCCGATGGGCGCGGACGAACCCTACCGGGTCGAACTGCTGGACGACGAGATCGAATCGATCCGCGCCTTCGATCCGGAATCGCAGCGTTCGCTGGAGAAATACGCCTCGGTGCAACTGTTGCCCGGGCGCGAGGTGCCGATCGAGGGCGAGGCGCTGCGTCGGGCGATGGACGCGCTGCGCGACCGTTTCGACATCGACACCCGGCGCAGCGCGCTGTTCCAGGACCTCAAGGCCGGGCTGGCGCCGGCCGGCATCGAGTACTACCTGCCGCTGTTCTTCGAGAGCACCGCGACCCTGTTCGACTATCTGCCGCAGGACGCGCTGCCGGTGCTGGGCGACGGCGCGCCGGAGGCGATGGAAAGCTTCTGGCACGGCGTCGGCGAGCGCTACGAACAGCGTCGTCACGATATCGAGCGCCCGCTGCTGCCGCCGGAGGCGCTGTATCTGCCGCCGGACGCGCTGCGCGAACGCCTCAACCGCAGCCGCCGCGTCGAGATCTGCGGCGAATCGCATCCGCGCCGCGACGAGGCGCTGGCGCTGGGCGTGCAGCCCGCGCCCGACCTGCCGCTGATGGCGCGCGACGCCGAGCCGGCGGTCGCGCTGCGCGACTTCCTGTCGGCCTATCCCGGACGGCTGCTGATCGCGGCCGATTCGGCCGGGCGCCGCGAGGCGCTGCTGGATACGCTGCACAGCGCCGGGCTGCGGCCGCGTACGCTGGCCGGCTTCGGCGAATTCCTCGGCGCCGGCGACGACGGCGAACGCGCGTTCATCGCGGTCGCACCGCTCGACAACGGGTTCGCGGTGGATGCCGACGCAGACGGCGGCGACGGCCGCGCACCGTGGATCGTCGTCACCGAGCGGCAGCTGTTCCCCGAGCGCGCCGCGCAGCCGCGCCGGCGCCGCCGTGCGGGACGCGAGCCCGAGGCGATCCTGCGCGATCTGGGCGAACTGAGCGAAGGCGCGCCGGTGGTGCACGAGGACCACGGCGTCGGCCGCTATCGCGGGCTGGTGACGCTGGAAGCCGGCGGCCAGACCGGCGAATACCTCGACATCGAATACGCCAAGGGCGACCGGCTGTACGTGCCGGTCACGCAACTGCATCTGGTCAGCCGTTATTCCGGCGCCTCGCCGGAGACCGCGCCGCTGCATTCGCTCGGCGGCGAGGCGTGGACCAGGGCGAAGAAGAAGGCTGCCGAAAAAGTTCGCGATGTAGCCGCGGAACTGCTGGAAATCCAGGCCAAGCGCCAGGCCCGCGCCGGACTCGCGCTGGACATCGACCGCGGCCTGTACGAACCGTTCGCGGCGACCTTTCCGTTCGAGGAAACGCCCGACCAGTTGGCCGCGATCGAAGCGGTGCTGCGCGATCTGGCGTCGTCGCGGCCGATGGATCGAGTCGTCTGCGGCGATGTCGGTTTCGGCAAGACCGAGGTCGCGGTGCGCGCCGCGTTCGCCGCCGCGATCAGCGGCAAGCAGGTCGCGGTGCTGGTGCCGACCACCCTGCTCGCCGAGCAGCATTACCGCACCCTGCGCGACCGCTTCGCCGACTGGCCGCTGCGGGTCGAAGTGCTGTCGCGATTCAGGACCGCGAAGGAGATCAAGTCCGAGCTGGAAAAACTGGCCGAGGGCAAAATCGACGTGATCGTCGGCACCCATCGCCTGCTGCAGCCCGACCTGAAATTCCGCGATCTCGGGCTGGTCATCGTCGACGAGGAGCAGCGCTTCGGCGTGCGCCAGAAGGAGGCGCTGAAGGCGCTGCGCGCCGATGTGCATCTGCTGACCCTCACCGCCACGCCGATCCCGCGCACGCTGAACATGGCGATGACCGGGCTGCGCGACCTGTCGATCATCGCCACCCCGCCCGCGCACCGCCTGGCGGTGCAGACCTTCGTCGTACCCTGGGACGACGCGCAGCTGCGCGAAGCCTTCCAGCGCGAACTGGCCCGCGGCGGCCAGGTGTATTTCCTGCACAACGATGTCGAGAGCATCGGCCGCATGCAGCGCGAACTGGAAGCGCTGGTGCCGGAGGCGCGGATCGGCATCGCCCACGGCCAGATGCCGGAGCGCGAGCTGGAGCGGGTGAT
>JBIJBH010000241.1:0-6042 GCA_044345315.1 Lysobacteraceae bacterium | reverse complement strand
GATCGCCCGCCTGATCGAAGGCTTCGAGAGCGGTCTGGCACACCAGACCCTGCTCGGCGTCACCGGCTCGGGCAAGACCTACACCATCGCGAACGTGATCGAAGCGGTGCGCAAACCGACCCTCGTTATGGCGCACAACAAGACTCTGGCCGCGCAGCTGTACGGCGAGTTCAAGGCGTTCTTCCCGCACAACGCGGTCGAATACTTCGTCAGCTACTACGACTACTACCAGCCCGAGGCCTACGTGCCTTCGAGCGACACCTACATCGAGAAGGACAGCTCGGTGAACGAGCACATCGAGCAGATGCGCCTGTCCGCGACCAAGGCACTGCTCGAACGGCGCGACGCGATCATCGTGTGCACGGTGTCGGCGATCTACGGCCTCGGCGACCCGAACGAATACTTCCGGATGGTGCTGCACATGGTCCGCGGCGAGCGCATCGACCAGCGCGAGCTGATCCGGCGCCTGACCGAAATGCAGTACACCCGCAACGACACCGAACTGCGACGCGGCACCTACCGGGTGCGCGGCGAAGTGATCGACGTGCATCCGGCCGAATCCGACGTCGAGGCGCTGCGGATCGAATTGTTCGACGGCGAGATCGAGCAGTTGGCGGTGTTCGATCCGCTGACCGGCGCCGTGCTGCGGAAGATCCCGCGCTACACGATCTATCCGAAGTCGCATTACGTCACCACCCGGCGCACCGTGCTGGAGGCGATCGAGGCGATCAAGGCCGAATTGCCGCAGCGGCTGGAGTATTTCTACGCGAACAACAAATTGGTGGAAGCGCAGCGTCTGGCGCAGCGCACCCAGTTCGATCTGGAAATGATGGCCGAAGTCGGTTTCTGCACCGGCATCGAGAACTATTCGCGGCATCTCACCGGACGCATGCCGGGCGAGGCCCCGCCGTGCCTGTTCGACTACCTGCCGCCGGACGCGCTGCTGGTGGTTGACGAATCGCATGTGACCGTGCCGCAGATCGGCGCGATGTACAAGGGCGACCGTTCGCGCAAGGAAACCCTGGTCGAATTCGGCTTCCGCCTGCCGTCGGCGCTGGACAACCGGCCGCTGCGGTTCGAGGAATGGGAAGCGCGCGCGCCGCGCACGATCTTCGTTTCCGCGACGCCGGCCAAATACGAACTGGAGAAATCGGGCGGGCAGGTCGTCGAGCTGGTAGTGCGGCCGACCGGACTGATCGATCCCGAGGTCGAGATCCGTCCGGTCGCGACCCAGGTCGACGATCTGCTCGGCGAGATCCGCGAACGCGCGGCGATGGGCGATCGCGTGCTGGTGACCACGCTCACCAAGCGCATGGCCGAGAATCTGACCGAATACCTCGGCGAACATGGCGTGCGCGTGCGTTATCTGCATTCCGACATCGAGACCGTGGAGCGGGTGGAGATCATCCGCGACCTGCGTCTGGGCGTGTTCGACGTGCTGGTCGGGATCAACCTGCTGCGCGAGGGCCTGGACATGCCCGAGGTGTCGCTGGTCGCGATCCTCGATGCCGACAAGGAAGGGTTCCTGCGTTCGGCCGGTTCGCTGATCCAGGCCATCGGCCGTGCGGCGCGCAATGTGCGCGGCAAGGCGATCCTGTACGCGGACACGATCACCCGCTCGATGCGCGCCGCGCTGGACGAGACCGCGCGCCGGCGCGAGAGGCAGCTGGAACACAACGCCACCCACGGCATCGTGCCGACCTCGATCGTGCGCCAGGTGATGGACGTGATGGAGGGCGCGCGCGGCGACGCCGCGCCGGGCGACAAGCGCGGTCGCGGTCGCAGCCAGCGGGTGGCGGAGCCGGCCGAGAATTACGCCGCGCTGGCGCCGGCGCAGCGCGAGGCACGGATCGCGCAACTGGAGCAGACCATGTACCAGCATGCGCGCGATCTCGAGTTCGAGGCCGCCGCCAAGGTGCGCGACGAGATCCGCCGGCTGCGCGAGGCCGGGCTGGGATGAGCGCCGCCGCACCGGCCGCGTTTCCGCGCTGGGGCTGGATCGGCGCGCTCTGGCTGGCGATCTATCTGCCGACCTATCACGACGCCTACGGCGCGGCCAATTTCCTGTTCCTGTGCAACATCGGCGTGATCCTCACCGCGATCGCGCTGATCCTGCGCAACCGGCTGCTGATCTCCAGCCAGGCGGTGGCCGCGCCGGTGATCGCGCTGGCCTGGGCGGTCGATGCCGGCTGGAAGCTCGCGACTGGCGAGTTCCTGTTCGGCAGCACGTCGTACATGTGGGATCCGGCGTATCCGCTGTTCGCGCGGCTGCTGTCGCTGTATCACCTGGCCTGGCCGCTGCTGCTGTGGGCGGTGCTGCGGCGTACCGGCTACGACCCGCGCGGCTGGCCGCTGCAGGCGGCGGTTGCGGCGCTGGCGCTGCTGGCGGGGCGATGGCTGGCGCCGGCAGACGGCAACGTCAATTTCGCCTGGGCCGACCCGTTCTTCGGCCGCCAGCTCGGCCCGGCCGCGCTGCATCTGCTGCTGTGCTGGTCGGTGCTGGCCGGCGTGGCCTACGGCGCCAGCCATTGGTTGCTGCGGCGGGGATTCGGCGGCCGCGACTGAGTCGCTCGGCCGATATTCCGTCCCGCGCCCGCTGGTGTTACCATGGCTGCCCTTCCGAGGGGCCGGTACGGACTCGATGGGCGGTTAGCTCAGCGGTAGAGCACTACCTTGACATGGTAGGGGTCACAGGTTCGAACCCTGTACCGCCCACCACTGATGTGGTCGAACGGCGCAGTCCACGGGCTGCGCCGTTCGCGTTTTGGCGGTCGGACGCCGTTCGCCGGCGTCGATCGGTCGTCGCACCCAGACAAGGAGGTCCGATGCTGTTCCGCCCGCTGCTGCCGGAGACCGTGCTGCTCGCGGAAATGCCGCCCGCGCAGGCCGATCCTGCCCTCCTGCACGCCGAGGAACTGCAGCGGATCGAACGCGCAGTGGACAAGCGTCGGCGCGAATTCGCCGCCGGCCGGCTGCTGGCGCATGGCCTGCTCGAAGCGGTCGGTGCGCCGCGATCGCCACTGCTGCCGGATGCCAACCGAGTGCCGGCGTGGCCGACGGGCGTGGTCGGCTCGATCACCCATTGCCCCAACCTCTGCGCGGTGGCGATCGCGCCGGCGTCGCAGTGGTCGGCGATCGGTCTGGACGTCGAAACCGCCGCGCCGATGGACGAAGCGCTGCTGCCGATGATCCTGCGCGACGCCGAACGGGCGCGGATCGCGGCCTTGCCGGACGCGATCCGCCCGTTCGGCGGCATCCTGGTCTTTTCGATCAAGGAGGCCGTCTACAAGGCGATCTATCCGCAGTGCCGGGTGTTCCTGGACTTCCAGCAGGTCGAGCTCGCCTTCGAGGGCGAGGACGGATTCGTCGCCGAGGTGCTGGTCGCCGGTGCGCATCCGCCGGGATACGCCCGGATCCGCGGCCGTTTCCGGGTCGCCGACGGCCATGTCGCCTCGGCGGTGGTGTTGCCGCGTTGAATCGTCACTCGATCCGGGCGCAACCGACCTGGATCCGGAACGCGCGCAGACGCTCGTAGACCGGCCGGCACGCCTCGGCCACCGTCGCCGCGTCGCCCGTCAGCGCGGTCTCGCGCGCCCGCCACGGCTCGAAGCCGGTCGATTTCCACACCGCGTCGTACCAGTACGGCGCCCATACGCCGTCGCTGTCGCGCGGGCCGGGCGGCCAGGAGAGCATCCGCGGCGTGAACGCGATCCCGAGCCGCGCGCACAGCGCACGCAGATGCGCCTCGGGCGCGCGCAGGAAATCGCCGGCGTCGATCACCGGCGGCGTTTCGCCCGATCGATCGCGCAGCAGATCGAACAAGCGCTCCTGCTGCGGCAGGCCGATGTCGTCCGGCGTCACCGTCGCCCGCGACTTGATGTACGAGGAGACGACTTCTGCCGGATCGCGGATGAGGAACACATTGCGCAACTGCAGCACCCAGTCGATCGCCATGTCCGGCAGCAGGTGATGGCTCATGTGCTTCTGGTACCAGAGCGCGGCGCCGCCCGGCGGCGGTCCGAGCAGCGCGTCGACGACGCGTCGCCAGTCGGTCTCGCCGGTGGCGATCACCTCATCGCGCCCCGGGTGATCCAGCCCGGTCGCGGCCAGATAGGCCGCGTACAGCGGCTCGTCGCTGACCGCGCAGTCGCCGCGGTTTTCCCACGCCCGCATCATCGCGGTGGAGATATTGCGCGGGCCGCTCCACATCGCGATCCGCAGCGGTGCGTTCGCGGCGCTCATGCCAGACGCACGCCGGCGCGCACCGCCACATCGCGCGCGATCAGATCGCGGTACAGCGCCTGCAGTCGTGCGGTCATCGGGCCGGGCAGGGCATCGGCATCGCCGATCCTGCGGCCGTCGATCTCGCGCACCGGCGCCAGCCCGGCGAAGGTGCCGGTGGTGAAGGCTTCGTCGGCGGAATAGACCTGGGTCAGGCTGAAATTCTTCTCGAAGCAGGGAATGCCGGCCTCGCGGCAGGCGCGCAGCACGTTGGCCCGGGTGATGCCGCCGAGGCAGTAGTCGCCGGTCGAGGTCCAGACCTCGCCGCGCCGGACGATGAAGAAATGGGTCGAATTGCAGGTCGCGACGAAGCCGTGCGGGTCCAGCATCAGCGCCTCGTCGGCCCCGGCCTGGGTGGCCTGGATGCAGGCGGTGATGCAGTTGAGCTTGCTGTGGCTGTTGAGCTTCGGGTCCTGCACGTCCGGATAGCCGCGGCGCACGTGCACGGTGAACAGCCGCAGCCCCTGCGCCAGGGTTTCGGGTTTCGCGACCTTGAATTCGGGAATGATGACGACCGTCGCCGGGCCCACCGTCACCCGCGGGTCCTGATACGGCGTGCGCTTCACGCCGCGGCTGACCATCAGCCGCAGATGCACACCGTCGCGCATGTCGTTCGCGTCCAGCGTGGCGTAGATCGCCCGGGTCAGACCGGCCCGATCCAGGCCGATATCGAGCGCGATCGCCTTCGCGCCCTCGAACAGGCGGTCGAGGTGTTCGTCGAGGAACACCGGATGGCCGTCGATCACCCGCAGCCCCTCCCAGACCCCGTCGCCCAGCACGAAGCCGCTGTCGAAGACCGACACCGTGGCCTCCGCCCGCGGCTTGAGCGCGCCGTTGATCCAGTATCCGGATATCGGCGTTGCGCGGGTCGTCGTGGAAGTCGTGGATGCTCTGCGCCATCGTCGGCCCCGTTCGTCCGATTCCCGAAGAGGCCCGAGTGTAGGGCCTCGCACCGACCGACGGGAACCGTGGCATCGCCGAGCGGCAGCGGCGCCGGAACCGCCCGCGTTCGTTGACTTTCGGCGGTCCGGCGCCTAACTTTGCAGCATCCGCGACAGAACCGAGGTGGCCCCGGGAAACCGGCGTCGAGCGTGCGACATGAGCACTACCATCCGCCCCTGACCGAACCGCCCGAGGCCCGCGTCCACGCGAAAGCGCCTTCGGGGCGCTTTTTTGTTGTCCCCATTCCCGCGGTGCGCCAGGGCGCACCCATCGACGACACATCCATCCCCATGATCGCCATCACGCTCCCCGACGGCAGCCGCCGCGAATTCGAACATCCGGTGTCGGTTCTCGACATCGCCCAGTCCATCGGCCCCGGCCTCGCCAAGGCCGCGCTCGCCGGCAAGGTCGACGGCAAACTCGTCGACACCTCATTCCGCATCGACAACGACGCCGCGCTCGAGATCGTCACCGACAAGCATCCCGACGCGCTCGACGTCCTGCGCCACTCCACCGCCCATCTGCTGGCCCAGGCCGTGCAGCGCCTGTTCCCCGGCGCCCAGGTCACGATCGGCCCGGTGATCGACAACGGCTTCTACTACGACTTCGCCTACGAGCGCCCGTTCACGCCGGAAGATCTGCCGGCGATCGAGGCCGAGATGCAGAAGATCGTCAAGGAAGCGCTGCCGGTCGCGCGCAGCGTGAAATCGCGCGACGACGCCGTGGCCTTCTTCCGCGGCATGGGCGAGGCCTACAAGGCCGAGATCATCGAGAGCATTCCGGCCGACGAAGATCTCTCGCTGTATTCGCAGGGCGAAT
>JBIJBH010000239.1:0-6051 GCA_044345315.1 Lysobacteraceae bacterium | reverse complement strand
GCTCTCGTGCATCGTCTGCAGGGTCGCGGCGTCGAGACCGGCGAGATCGGCTTCGGCGTACGGGAAGATCACGCCCCAGCCGCCCTCGGTGTATTTGCCCCACAGTTCGCCGTTGATGAAATTGCCGAGCCGGCCGAGCCCGAGACCGGCCGGCACCAGCGGCGCGACGAAGTCGACCACGTCGAAGAAATGCAGCTTGTGCCTGCGCGCCCACCACAGCGAGGCGACCAGCACGCCGGCCAGACCGCCGTGGAAACTCATGCCGCCCTGCCAGATCTTGAGGATCTGCACCGGGTCGGCGATGTACGAAGGCAGGTCGTAGATGAGGATGTAGCCGATGCGCGCGCCGAAGATCACGCCGAGCATCGCGTAGAACATCAGGTCGCCGAAGGCCTGCTCGCTCACGCCCGGCAGGCGCCCGGCGCGGACCCGGCTGCGGCCGAGGAACCAGGCCGCAGCGAAGCCGAGCAGGTACATCACGCCGTACCAGTGGACCTTCAGGGGACCGAGTTCGATCAGGATCGGGTCGAGCTGGTGCAGATAGGTCATCGGCGGCGGGGCGGGCGAAAAGAGCGCCTATTGTGCCGGATGCGCGGGACGCATGCCCCCGCCGCGCGGCGGTCCGCGGGTTCAGTCCAGCAGCTGCGGGGCGTCCGGACGCTCGTTGGGGTTCGGGTCCGCCGCGCCGCGCGGGACGTGCGCCGCGAGCAGGTCGCCGGCGAAGCCGACGCCGGCCAGCACCGCCGCCTCGGGATCGCCGGCGCGCATCCGCTCCTCGATCGCCTGGCACACGCCGCGCCACTGTTCGGCGCTGATCCGGCCGTCCAGACCGCGATCGGCCAGGATCTCGATCCGGCGCTCGGCCAGCAGCAGATAGATCAGCACGCCGGTGTTGTCTGCGGTGTCCCGGAGCCGCAGCCGGTCGAAGACATCGGCGGCGCGTTCGCGGGCGCTCTGGCCGGCGCGCAGCGCCGACCAGGGCAGTCCCGCCTCCACCGCGAACACCAGCTCGCCGGCATGGCGGGCTTCATCGCGGGCGATGGCCTCGCCGATCCGCTGCAGGCGGTCCGCGGGGAACATCCGTCGCGCGGACTGAGCGAAGAGATGGCGCAGCAGGCGCATGTCACCAACTCCCCGAGGCGCCGCCGCCACGGCTGCCGCCGCCACCGCCGGACCAGCCGCCGCCAGTGCTGCCGCCACTGGAGCTGCCGCCACTGGACCAACCACGGTCGGAGGAGCCCCGGAACGCGCCCCAGAACGAGCCGTCGTCGTGGTCGTCGTCGTCGCGGAGGACCGGCGTGGCGTCGTCGAGCCACCCGTCCCTGCGGCGGGAACGCCGTCGGAGCACCACCGCTTCCGGCGAATTCGGATCGCGCGTGAGCGCCTCCGGGTCCCACCTCGCACGGCCTCGGCGGCCCGCGACGAGGACCGGATCGGGCAGCTCGATCAGGCCCAAGAGCAGCCCGAGCACGCCCGCGGCCAGCGCGAACCAGGCGCCGCCTCCCAGCACCAGGGTGGGCACGATGGCGAGCGCCATCACCAGCGGAACGCGCACGATGCGCGGGAACGCGAAGTACCCGGCGGCGATGCGAGCGAATACGGCGACCAGCAATCCCAGGACAAGCCCGGCGGTGGCGCGCGTGAGAGGGTCGTGATTCCTGTTGGACGCCTGCACCGGCAGCGGCAGCGCGCCACCGTTCAGCAGCGAAGACAGCACCAGGGTGGCGTCGTCCAGGCCGCCGGCGTAATCGCCGCGGCGGAACTTGGGCAGCATGTATTCCCGGATCAGGCGCGCGGCAGTGGCGTCGTTCACCACGGATTCGAGCCCGCTGCCGGTGTGGATGCGCACCCCGCGATCGTCGCGGGCGACCACGATCAGCACACCGTTGTCGAGATCCTGTCGCCCGAGTTTCCAGGTGTCGAACACGCGCTGCGCGTAGTCGTCGATCGGCTCCGGTGCGGTGCCGGGCAGGATCAGCACCTGCAGTTGCGCACCGTTCCGCCGCTGCAGGGCCAGCGCCTGGGCTTCGAGTCGGACGATCTCGTCGGGCGCGAGCGTGCCGGTGGTGTCGATCACCGGCGAGGTCAGCGGCGGCACCGGCACCGCGGCCGCGGCAAGACCGGCGATCATCGCCAACGCGGCGGCGAGCAGCGCGGCGCCAATCCGTCGGAAGAGCGCATGTGCGAACGTGGCGAGAGCGAAGTCCATGCGGCGCGAATCTCCATGTCGGGCCCGGTCGCCGAACCGCGGCAAACGCGACGGTCCGAGAGATCAGGCGAAAGTGCGCGCGGCCGCGCGCACTCGCGAACAATGTGGGCGATGCGCCCGCGACTCAACCGGACTTGGGCGGGGCGGGCGGCTGCGGCCCCGGCGGCGGATTGGCCGGCGCGGGCAGCATCGGGCCCTGCGCGTCCGGCACCGGGACCGGCTGCGGGCCCGGCGGCGGATCGCCGGAAGGCGGCAGCAGGGGACCTGGCGAAGTCGGCATCGGCGCTGGGGCCGCCTCGGCCGCGGGTGCAGCGGCCGCCGCGTCGGTCTGCGCGGATGCGTCGCCGGACGACTCCGCCGGCGGCGCGCGGTCGCAGGCGGCCAGGGCCAAGGCCAGCGAAACGGCGAACGAAAGGATCATCACGCGCATGGACCGATCTCCGGAGGCGACGGCGGGCATTGCAGCATCGACCGACGACGCGCGCAACGGCCGCCGCCGGCGCCGATCACTCCGGCAGCATGCGCTGACTGGCGCGCTTCTTCGCCCACAGGTTCAACACTTCGACCACCGCCGAGAAGCCCATCGCGAAGTAGATGTAACCCTTCGGGACATGCGCCTCGAAACCTTCGGCAACCAGATAGGCGCCGACCAGCACGATGAAGGCGAGCGCCAGCATCTTGACGGTCGGGTTGTGGTCGATGAACTTGCCGATCGGCGTCGCCGCCAGCAGCATCACCGCGACCGCGAGCAGGATCGCCGCGACCATCACCGGGGTCTGGTTGGCCATGCCCACCGCGGCGATCACCGAGTCGAGCGAGAACACGATGTCGATCACCGCGATCTGCGCGATCACCGCCCAGAAGATGGTCTTGGGCTTGGTCTCGATGTCCTCGGCTTCGCCCTCGCCGATGATGATGTCGCGGATCTCGCCCACGCCTTTCACCAGCAGGAAGGCGCCGCCGACGATCAGCACCAGATCGCGCACCGAGATGCCCTGGCCGAACACCGAGAACAGGTTGACGGTCAGCCCCGCCAGCCACGCCAGCGTCAGCAGCAGCGCGATGCGGGTCAGACAGGCGACCGCGATGCCGAACTTTCGCGCCTTCTCGCGCTGCGCGTAGGGCAGCTTGGAGACGGCGATCGAGATGAACACCAGGTTGTCGATGCCGAGCACGATCTCGATCGCGCTCAGGGTGATGAGGGTGATCCACGTCTGCGGATCGGACAGCAGTTCCAGCATGGCTTGTTTCCAGGAGATTCGGCGCGCCGGCGGTGCGCGTCAGAGGTAGCGCTCGGCGAGGATCGCTCCCCAGACCAGCAGCACGTTCATCATCAGCACGAACACCGCCGCGGAGCCCATGTCCTTGGCGCGGCCGGCGAGTTCGTGGAATTCGGCGCCGTAGCGCTCGATCACCGCCTCGATCGCGGAATTGAGCAGTTCGGCGGACAGTACCAGCAGGCAGCTGCCGATCAGCAGCGCGCGCTCGACCGCGGTCTCGCCCAGCCACCAGCCCAGCGGGGCGAGGACCAGGAACAGATAGACCTCGAGCCGGAACGAGGACTCGTAGAGCCAGGCGGCGCGCAGGCCCTGGAAGGACCAGACCGCGGCCTTGAACATGCGGGCCGGGCCGCGCGGCAGATGTCCGGTTTCGTCGGCCATCTCAGCGGGCGCCGCGGAACGGAAGAAGGCTGGCGTGAACGGACAGGGCGGCGACCGGCATCGGCGGACGGGGTTTCGGCGTGCGGAAGCCGGGCATTCTGCCACAAGCGCCGTGCTCAGCCCGGCGGCACGCCCAGGAACAGCTCGGCCAGCAGGCCGCCGCCCGGCCGATTCGACAGGCGCAGGCCGCCGCCGTGAATGCCGGCGATCCGCGCCACGCTGGCGAGGCCGAGGCCAGTGCCGGGGCTGCCGCGGGCCCGATCCACGCGGTGGAACGGCCGCCCCAGGTCGGCCAGCGCGTCCTCGGGCACGCCCGGGCCGCGGTCGCCCACCCGCACCCGCCAGCCGGGGCCGGCCGGATCCACTTCGATCGAAACCAGTTCGACCGAAAAGGGCGCCGCGCCGTGACGCGCGGCGTTGTCGAGCAGGTTCACCACCGCCCGGCGCAGCGCCAGCGGCCGCCCGCGCAGGCGCACGGGCGCCGCCGGCAGCGACAGCGCCCACGCCCTCCCCTGACGCCCGGCGTCGGCCGCGGCGTCCTCCAGCAGGACGCACAGGTCGATCTCGTCCTCGGGCTCGTCGCGGCCGTCGCGCACGTAGTCGATGAACTGGCCGACGATCCCGTCCAGATCGTCGATGTCGCGCTCGATCCCGGCGCGCGCATCCGCGGCAACGTGTTCTTCCAGCGCCAGCGCGTAACGCATGCGCGCCAGCGGCGTGCGCATGTCGTGCGACAGCCCGGCCAGCATCAGTTCGCGATCGCGCGCGGCGGCGCGGGTGCGCTCGGCGGCGTCGGCCAGCGCCGTCTGCAGTTCGCGGATCTCGGCGCTGGCGAAGCGCGGCGCCGGCGGCGGTGGTTCGCCGGCGACGATCCCCGGCGCAGCGTCGGCCAGTCGCCGCAGTGGCCCGGCCAGACTGCGCGCGAACAGCGCCGCCGCGGCGAGGATCAGCAGCCCGATCACGACCAGCGATACCACCAGGCCGCGGCGCAGCGGTTCGGGGCCACCGAGCACCGGAATGCCGATCCAGCCCTGCGCCGGCGGCAGCGCCTGCACCCACAGCCGCGCCGGCGTGCCCGACAGGCGCAGCGGGCGCCCGGGCAGGCGCGCGCCGACCCGGGCCTCGGCGCGCTGCAGGAAACGCATCGTCGGCCGCTCGCCGGGCGGCAACTGCGCGCGCCATTCCATGTCGAGCGTGCGCAGCCGTTGCCTCGCCTGCGGATCGCCCGAGGCCAGCAGCGCATCCGCGGCCAGCACCTGCGCATGCAGCGCGCGCGAGACCCGGGTCGCGCTGCTCTCGCGGGTGGACAGCCCGAACGCCACCGCGGCCGCGGCCAGCGCGGCGATCACCACCGCCGCCAGCAGCAGCACCAGTCGCGCCTGCAGCCGCTGCGGCATCATGCCTCGCGCTCCGGCACGAACACGTAACCGGTGCCCCACACGGTCTGCAGCCAGCGCGGCTGTTTCGGATCGTCCTCGATCAATTTGCGCAGCCGGCTGATCATCACATCCATGCTGCGATCGAAGGCCTCATGCTCGCGACCGCGCGCGGCGCTCATCAGCTGGTCGCGGGTCAGGGCCTGACGCGGCCGCTGCACCAGCGCCGCCAGCACCGCGAATTCGCCGGTGGTGATGCGCAGCTCGCGGCCGTCACGATGCAGGGTGCGCGCGCCGAGATCGAGCACGCAGCCGCCGAACGCGACCCGCCCGCCGGCCTCGCGCGGCGCGCCCGGCGCCGGCCGGCCGCGACGCAGCACCGCCCGGATCCGCGCCACCAGCTCGCGCGGATTGCCCGGCTTCGGCAGATAGTCGTCGGCGCCGATCTCCAGGCCGACGATGCGGTCGATCTCGTCGCCCTTCGCGGTCAGCATCACGATCGGCGTCTCGATGCCCTGCCCGCGCAGCCGCCGGCAGATCGACAGCCCGTCCTCGCCCGGCAGCATCAGATCGAGCACGATCAGATCGACGTGATGGCGCGACAGTTGGCGGTCCAGTTCGCGGCCGTCGCCCGCAGCCAGGGTCTCGAAGCCCTGCTGGGTCAGATAGCGCAGCAGCAGATCGCGCATCCGCGCATCGTCGTCGACCACCAGCAGGCGGATCGGCGGCGCGGCGGCGGTCGCATCGGAAGACATGCGGCCATTCTCCCCGACCCGGCGCCTCCGGCAAGCCCGCAGCGCGGGCC
>JBIJBH010000237.1:0-6088 GCA_044345315.1 Lysobacteraceae bacterium | reverse complement strand
TGCTCTGCGCCGCGGCCATCGGATTCGCGACGTAGCCCCACTGCAGCGGCGCCCAGGCGTTGGCGTGGACGTAGAGCCGATCCTCGTCGTCGATGCTGGCCGGCAGACCGGCGAGGAACGCGCGCTGCCCGTCGTCGAGCCGGTCGCGGGTCCAGTCGATCGCGGCGGTCGCGTCCGCATGTTTCCGCGAAACCTGACGCGATTCCTCGATGGCGCTGCGCAGCACCGCTTCGTCGTGATTGCCGTACAGCGCGAGGCCACCGGCTTCGACCAGCGCGCGCACCGTGTCCACCGCCCAGCCCGGGTCGGCGCCGTAGCCCACGATGTCGCCCAGCACCACCGCGCGGTCGTAGCCCAGCCGGCTCAGCCTGTGCAGGCAGGCCTCGCCCGCCTCGCGGTTGGCGTGCAGATCGGCGAGCAGGGCGAGGCGCATGCGGAAGGCCGGCGTAAGTTGCCGGAATGCTAGGCCGTCGCCGCGGCGCTGGCGATTGGCGATTGGTCGAAGGTCGCCGCCGTGCTCAGCGTCGCGGTCGCGCCGGCGGCTCTGGCGCAGTGCGCACCGGCAGCGGCACGTTGCACAGGTCGATGTGGCCGGCGGGGCGCTTGTAGAAATCGTCGCGGCGATTGCGGCGCGCTTCGACCAGTTCGGCGAACAGCGGGGTGTCGGTGCGCAGCACCTGCAGGCGCAGGCGCTCGGCTGCCTTGAGGTCGGCGGCGAGGCGGATCGATCGGATCGGCACGCGCTGTTCGGGCTTCTCGTAGAAGCCCAGCGGGCCGGTGCCGCGGGGCAGGGTGCTCAGCAACTCGATGCCCTGCACGACTCGACCGACCGTGGTGATGTTGCGGTCGAGCTGGCGCGGCGACTGGCCGATCACGACGTAGAGTTCGGCCCCGGTGCTCGAGTCGGCGGCGATGTCGCGGCCGGCGCCGACCATACCGTAGCAGTGCGCGAGCCAGGCGGTGCTGTCGGAGGTGTCGAGTCCGATCGGGAAGCCGTCGCTGAAACCGACCTGGCGCGCCCAGCCGTCGGCATCGGGCAGCGGCGTGAACGGGATGTTGCGGTTGCTGCGGGTGAATTCGGCCGGCAGTTTGGCCTTGGCGGCCTTGGGCAGGGGCTTGCGGTCCTTGTCCTCCTCGGCCGGATCGCCCCACTGCACGACGAAATTGTCCTGGGAGCGATTGATGCTCAGCCCGTTCCAATAGCCGGCGCGGGCGAGGGCGCGGATGTTGGCGACATGGGCCGGGGCGAACTCCGGGGCCAGTTCGATCACCACGCGGCCGCTGTCGAGGTCCATGTACAGCGTGCGGGCTGGATCGAGGTCGCGCCAGTCGCGCGCGGTCGAGGCGTCGAGGATCTCCTGCATGGTCTTCGGCTTCGGCGCTGCGGCGGGCTCCTGCGCGGTCAGCGAGGCGATTGGTCCCAGCAGGGCGAGACTGACGACGGCCGCCAGGGCCGTGCGCGTGATCATCTTCATCGGATTCCCTCTCGATCGACCGGGCCGGCCGGCCCGCTGTGTCCGGATTCTGGCCGAGTCTGCGCCGGGCGGGAAGCGGGGCGATCGGCCGCAGATTGCGGGGTTTTGATTGCAAGCCTTTGTTCTGCAAGGGATTCCACGCGGCCGGCGAATGGGTGTCCCGAAACGATGAAAGTGGGTGTCCCGATGATTGTCTCCCGATGTTTGTCCTCTCCCGAGGTTGCCGCCGTCAGGAAAGTGGGTGTCCCTAAGTTGCGTCCCCTAAGTTGCGTCCCTAAGTTGCGCCCCGTCCCGAAGTTGCTGAAGGTCGTGTCCGAAGTTGGGAAGTTGCCGAGGTCGACGGATGACCTCCGGCACATTCACTATATTGAAGTTGCGTATAGTCTGATCTTCAGATTATCAAGCAGGTCGTGCCATGGAGACCTTCACAGACATTCCGCCGCCCGCCGGCTGGAACGAGACCGCCGAGGCCCTGCTGCGCAAGTTCCAGAAGGAGCTGTCGGCCGGCACCGTCTCGCTGGCCCTGCTCGCGGTGCTCGGGCAGGCGCAGGAGCCGATGTACGGCTATCAGATCGCCAAGACCCTGGAGCGCCAGGGCGACGGCGTGCTGAGCGGCAAGCAGAGCGCGCTGTATCCGGTGCTGCGCAATCTCGAGGCCGCCGGGCTGCTCGAAAGCCAGGTCGAGCCGTCGATCAGCGGCCCGCCGCGTCGTTATTACCGCATCACCCCGCAGGGCCGCGACATGCTGCGCGCCTGGACCGAGGCCTGGTGCGCCACCCGCGATTCCGTCGATTCCGTTCTGAAGGGGAGCCTCTCATGAACATGTCCGCACAGGGCGCCGCTGCGCAGTCGTCGCTGCCCGGCAGCATTCCCGATTACCTCGAACACCTGCGCCGCTCGCTGGCCGGTGCCGATCCCGCCCTGATCCAGGACGCGCTCTACGACGCCGAGGAATATCTGCGTTCGGAGCTGGCCGAGAACCCTGGCATGAGCGAGGCCGAGGTCATCGCCCAGGTCGCGTCGAGCTACGGCGCGCCGGACGAGGTCGCCGACATTTACCGCGATACCGAGGTCAAGGTGCAGAAGGCGCTGTCGACCCCGACCCGCGACAAGCCGCGCTCGCTGCTCGGCCGGTTCTTCGGCGTCGTCGCCGAACCGCGCACCTATGCCGCGCTGTTCTACATGGTGCTGTCGCTGGCCACCGGCATTTTCTATTTCACCTGGGCGGTCACCGGCGTGTCGATGTCGCTGGGCCTGGGCGTGCTGATCATCGGCATCCCGTTCGTGATCCTGTTCTTCGGATCGGTGCGGATGTTGTCGCTGCTCGAAGGCCGGATCGTCGAGGTGATGCTCGGCGAACGCATGCCGCGGCGTCCGCTGTATTCCACCCGCGGGAAGTCGTGGACGGCGCGGATCGGCGAGCTGTTCTCGGACCCGCGCAGCTGGACCACGATGCTGTACATGCTGCTGATGCTGCCGCTGGGTGTCTTCTATTTCACTCTCGTGGTGACCTTGCTCAGTGTGTCCTTGGCGTCGATCGTGGCGCCGATCGCGGTGGTGCTGGGGTTCGCCGAACCCAACGTGGACTACGACGGTTGGGTCTGGCTGGGGCCCGGCACCGATGCCGCCTGGGGTTCGTCCTTCGGCTGGTTCTCGCTGCCGCTGGTGTTCGTGTTCGGCGTCGTCCTGCTGTTCGCCACCCTGCATCTGGCCCGCGGCATCGGCTATCTGCACGGCCAGTTCGCCAAGCATCTGCTGGTGAAGACCGCGCAGTACGCCTGAGCGCGGCACGAAAGCGAAACGCCCGGCCGGAGCCGGGCGTTTCGCGTTTCGGAGAGCGGGCGGTTCAGGCCACCATCGGCCCGCGCCGCTGCTGCTCCAGCTCGGGATTCGCCTGGGTTTCGGGCGAGCGCTGGGTGCCGGGCGTGTTCTGCGCCAATTGCTGCAGACCGGTGTCCAGCGACTGTGCCTGCGCGGTCCTGACGTCGACGTTGACGGTTCTCGCCGCCGGATCGTCCTGGCTGCGGCCCTGGATCCCGAACGCGGTCTGGCCGTTGCTCGACAGCGCCGCGAAATCGAGCTGCACGCCGTTGCGCTGCGCTTCGTTGGTCAGCGCGACCACGACCTTGGGGTCGAGGCTGGCGGTGTCCACGCCGCTGCGGTTGAACGCCTGCAGCGTCTGCTGCACCGCCGGGTTGGCGGCGAAGGTCTGCGCGTCCGAACCGGTGTCGAGGCTGCTGGTGCGGAACGGATTCCAGTTGTTCAGGCGCTCGCGCACGTCGCGCACGCCGTCCATGAACGAGTCGCGCATGTCGCGATAGGTTTCGCCGACCGAGTTGAAACCGCGCTGGATGCTTTCCTTGAACTCGATCGCGAAGTCCTTGGAGGTCTTGTAGGCGTCGGCGACGCCCTTGCCGACGATCCCGAGGGTTTCGCGCACGAACCGCACGTCGTCGCGGTACTTGTCGGCCATCGGGTCGTACTGCTGGGCGAGCTGGCGCCCCTCCGGGGTCAAGGTCGGCGGGTTGCCGCCTTCGCTGCGGATGAAGGCGCCCATGCTGTGGGCCGACAGGCCGAAGCTCACCGCGACGCTGAACGGCTCGCGCACGTCGATGCCGCCGCGGTTGTTGTTGTAGCCGCCGATGTCGCGCAGCACTTCGATGTCCTTCGGCGTCGCCAGCGGAATCGATTCGCCGTAGTGGCGGCCGCCGGTGCCGACCGGGTCGGTGACGCGGTAATAGGCCTTGAAGTTCTGCGAATTCTGGCCTTCGCGCATGCTCGGCTCGATCTCGACCGCGCCGTAGCCGTTGAACGAACGACCGCCGATCCCCTTGTGGAAGGCGGTGTATTCGGCGAGCGTGCCGCCGAGCGAGTGGCCGGTGGTGGTGACTTCCGGCGCGGTGCCGGTGCGCTGGCGTTCGCGTTCGGAGTACTGCTTGGCCCATTCCGTCAGCGCCAGCGCATCGGGCCCCTGGTTGTTGACCCGATGGGTCACCATCTGCACGTCGGTGAAGGCGTCCTTCGCGTCGTTGGTGCCGCGGTGGGCGACGACGATCTGACCGCTCGACACGTCGCGGTAGACGGTGCCGGCGTAGCCGTTCTGTTCGTTGCTGACGTGACGCAGGATCTGATAGCGGTTGTCGCCGAGGGTCAGGAACGCACCTTCGCGCCGGGTCTGGTAGGCGTCTTCGGCCAGTTCGGCGTAATTCTTTTCGGTCATCCTGGTCATTCGGACACCTCGGTCGCGGTCAGGGTAAGCGTGAAGCGCGGACCGGCTTCGGTGGTGTAGAGATCGGTTTCCTCACCGAACACGACGCTGACCGGCTGCGGCGCGCGTTCGTAGTCCGAGGCGAGGTAGTGCAGGGTCACGGAGCGGCCGGACTGGATGTCCTCCATCGGAATCGCACCGACGAATTCGGTCTGCGCCGAGCGGAAGCGCACGGTGGCCCAGTTCAGCGACCAGCGGCAGAGCCCGAGGCCGAAATAATCCTCGTCGATCAGCGCATCGGCGTGCAGCGCGGTCGCGTAGCGGTTGGCGTCCAGCGACTGCAACGGAAGGTCGATGCTGTGCTCGGGGCGCAGGCGCGCGCCGGACAGCTCCATCGGCGGCACGCATTCGACGTTGTCGACCGCGAAGTCGGCGCTGGCCTGGACATCGGAGATCGGGCCGGGCAGGCCGGCGAAGGCGATCACCAGGGCGTACTCGCGGGCGGGCTTGGGCGTATGGCGGACTTCGATCTGCGGCATTTCGGCGACGGAGATCGCCGCGATCGGATCGGGTGGCAGTTCTGACTGCGCGGGCTGGATGTCGTCGTTCATGTGGGCGGTGGTCGTCTGGAGGGTGATCAACAGCAACAGGCCGCAGACGCGGGCGAGGCGCGCGGCGCGAGGGACGTGCGGCGATCCGGGAGCCGGCATGGATCGGAAGAGGTTTCGGAACATGATGTGATTCCGCGGAACGTCTCGCGGTTCCCCTGGTGAAGCCGCGCGGAGGGTGAAACCGCAGGGGCGAGGGGGACGCCGTCGTCGGCGCGGGACGGCGCGGCAAACGTTCGCGGGCGGATCCTCCCTGTTGCTCGGCGGAATGCGCGCCGCGGTCCGGAGGTTGCGGCGCGGGTCCGTTGTACACCCCGGTACGGCGGGGGGTCAATGCGTCCGGGCATGGGTCCGGGCATGCGGCCGGCCCGCAGTGGCTTGATCCTCGCAAATCCCGGTGTCAGACGTGTCTCGCGATGAAGTCCCGCACCTGCGGATAGACCTGATCGCGCCAGCGGCGGCCGCTGAAGATCCCGTAATGGCCTGCGCCCTGCGCGGTCAGATGCACCCGCTGCGCCTCGGGAATGCCGGTGCACAGACGATGCGCGGCGCGGGTCTGGCCCAGTCCGGCGATGTCGTCGAGTTCGCCCTCGATCGTCATCAGCGCGGTGTCGCGGATCGCCGCCGGATTCACCCGCTCGCCGGCCACGTCCCACAGCCCGCGCGGCAGGAGGTGGTCCTGGAACACGGTGCGCACGGTGTCGAGGTAGTACTCGGCCGGCATGTCCAGCACCGCGTTGTATTCGTCGTAGAAGCGGCGATGCGCATCGGCGTCGTCGAGATCGCCCTTGACCAGA
>JBIJBH010000236.1:0-6094 GCA_044345315.1 Lysobacteraceae bacterium | reverse complement strand
CCTGCGCGAAGGCCGCAACCGCGAAGTGCGCCGGCTGTGGGAATCGCAGGGCTGCCAGGTCAGCCGGCTGAAGCGGGTGCGCTACGGCACGGTCTCCCTGCCCCAGCCGCTGCTGCGCGGCCAGAGCCAGGAACTGCCCTCGGTCCAGGTCGAGGCACTGCGCAAGTCGATGCAACTGGAAGAAGGCCCACCGCCGGCGCTGACCCTGCAGCCGGTGATCGGCCAGCGCAAGGCCGCCAAGGCCACCGTGCACGTCGGCCGCGAAGGCCGCGGTCATGCCTACGTCAACGGCCACAACACCGCCGACGAAGGTCGCGAACTGCGTCGTTTCGATCATGTCCGCGAGGACCGCGGCCGCGGCGGTCGCGGCAAGAAGCGCGGCGATCTCACCGTCAGCGGCGAGGCCGCCGCCAAGCAGGCGCAGAACAAGCCGTTCAAGCAGCGCAAGATGAAGGGCCCGAAGCCGCTGCCGGAAGGCAATCCGGCCGCGTTCCGCACCTGGTACGTGCCCGAAGGCGTCGACACCGGCCCGACCGGCCATCGCAACGCCGACCAGCGCGGCCCGAAGAAGCCCTACGGCAAGAAGCCGGGTGGCCAGCGCGGTTTCGGCGAGCGTTCCTATGGGGATCGCCCTCAGGGCGATCGGCCGTTCGGTGACCGTCCCTACGAAAGCCGCGGCCCCGGCCAGGGTCCCAAGCCCGGCGGCCGAGCGCCCAGGCCCTACGGCCATCCGGGCAACGCGCCCAGTTTCCCCTCCGACCACGCCAACGGCGGTCAGGGCGCCTATGGCGAGCCCGGTCGAGGATCGCGCGGCCCGAAGCCCCATAAACATGGCGGCCCTCGCCCGGCTGGTGGCCCCGGAACCCCGCGTCCTGCAGGCGCGCGTCCTGCGGGCGCGCGTCCCGGCGGCCCACGCCCTGCCGGCCGGCCCGGCGGTCGCACGGGTGGCCCGGGTGGTCCGGGTGGCCCACGCAGCGGCGGCCCCCGCGGAGGCGGTGGGCCGCGCGGCGGTGGCTCCCTCGGCGGACCGCGCTGATCCGAACCTGCAGCGCCGGCCTTCCGACGGAGGCTGGCGCCGCACTCCCCGCGCGGCCGCATCGCTGCTAGAATTCGCTCATAACCGGACAGAATTCCGTTATGAGGTTTCGTCATGGCAATGAGCGATTTTCCCGGACGCAGTCTGCTGATCGAAACCATCAACAGCGCCGTCGCCCTCGGCGATGACGCCGCCACCGTCCAGGCGCTGCGCAAGGGCCTCTGCCGAATGATGCGCGAAGGCAGCGTACGGCTTCCGCAGTGCCTGCTGCGGCCGGTCGAGGGCCACTACGCACGGCGCGAGATCTACAACAGCTCCCAGCACGGATACGACGTGATCGCGATGACCTGGGGCCCGGGCCAAGGGACGCCGATCCACGATCACGACGGACTGTGGTGCGTCGAGGGCGTGTGGCACGGGCAGCTCGAAATCACCCAGTACGATCTCGGCGAGCGTCAGGGCGATCGCTACCGCTTCACCGAAGTCGGCAGCCTGATCGCCGGGACCGGCTCCGCCGGCAGCCTCATCCCGCCGCACGAATACCACACGATCCGCAACGCCAGCGAGACCGACACTGCAGTCTCGGTCCACATCTACAAGCGCTCGATGACCTGCTGCGGCATTTTCCAGGAGGAAGGCGACGGCTGGCATCGCTACGTCAGCAAGCGGCTGCAGTTCGATCACGCCGCCTGATCCCGCACAGCCGCAGCCGATGAGCCGCGCTGGGCTATACTGTGCGCCCGCGCCGGAATGGCGGAATCGGTAGACGCAGCGGACTCAAAATCCGCCGCCCTCAAAAGCGTGTGGGTTCGAGTCCCACTTCCGGCACCATTGCTGCATGGACGCTCTCGCGTCCGGATGGCTTCCCATCAAGACATCCCAACGAACAACGGCGAGGGCAAGCCTCGCCGTTTTCGTATCGAATTGGCCGTTACTCGAGATCGGGGTAACTGCAGGCGGAGTAATACACTTCACAGTTCGTATCTTTATGATCACTGCATGCGGACAACGCCAACTTCTCCGCTTTGTCCGCAGTCTCGGAGCTGGCAGCAATATTGCCTTTGTCGCCCCACACGAGCGCGGCACACTGATCTCGATAAACGAAATTGATCCGACAGGACTTGCCTAGCGACTTAGACTCGCAGTCCGCCAGCGCCGAACTCTTGGCACTCTCTTCGGACCGCATTTCGACCGAATAGCCAAAGGCACCATTGGTGGTCGCGATGGCGCCCCAGCGCGATGCCCAGCGGCGCTTCATTGTCGAGGTCGGGCTGCTTTGCTGATTATTCTTGTCCTGCGGAGCCGGCATCGGACCCATCGGTGCACAGCCTTCCCAGCCACCTGTCCCCCCGCCGACCGGGAAGTACCCGGGCGGGCAGTTGCCTTCAGCCAAAGCCTTCGGTGCCCAAGAGGTAAGACCGATAATGCATAGCAACAGGATCGAGAAAAGTCTGCTGTTCATGGGACCACATCCGGCAAAGCAAAGTCAGAACGACGATGACATCTTTCGGATATCGTATCGAACGCTGATCACTCGAGATCAGGAAAACTGCAGGCGGAGTAATACACTTCACAACGCTTGAGGTTGCGCCGCTCACATGCTGACAACGCTCGTTGTTCTGCTTCGGCCGCAGTGGGTGAGTATGAGGCGACATTACCTTCGTCTCCCCACACGAGAGCAGCGCACTGATCCTGATAGACAAGCATGATGCGACAGGGACTGCCTTGCGACTTCGACTCGCAGTCCGCAAGTGCCAAACTCTTGGCGCTCTCTTCGGACCGCATTTCAACCGAGTAGCCAAAGGCGCCATTCGTCGTAGCGATCGCGCCCCAGCGCGATGCCCAGTGGCGCTTCATCGTCGAGGTTGGGCTGCTTTGCTGATTACTGTTGTTCTGCGGGGCCGGCATCGGACCCATCGGCGCACAGCCTTCCCAGCCACCTGTACCACCGCCGATCGGGAAATAGCCAGGAGGGCAATTGCCTTCAGCCAAAGCCCTCGGCGCCCACGAAGCCATACCCATGAGGCACACCAAAAAAATCGAAAGAAGTCTGCTGTTCATGGGATCACATCCGGCTGGGGGAATGCGGCGCGACGATTACACACAATCAGGCAACCAACAATGAACGGCGGTCTGATCTGCCAAGCCCACTAGGCATCCGGTCTCGCCGCCCCTCGATTGCCCGGACCGACGTTGTTGGCAGCGATCATGCTGCTGTCCGGCTGTTGAGGAGGATTGACACGTGTTCCGGGGTTAAGGGCGGGGCGCGCATCTGCACCGTTAACGTCGCCGCTGTACTTCGCAGCGCGCTCAGCACGCTCCCCTTGGGATGCGCGGCTGTAGTAATCCAGGTTCGCCCCGTAGGCCTGCCCGCCACCCATTCCGCGCGAGGCCGGACTGCCGCCACCGGTAGCGGCGTGCGAGCCACTGATCTGGGCGAAGGGCGAGAAGTTGCCGAGGGCGCCCTGGAAGAAGTTGGACACCATGGGTGGCGTGCTGATGATCAGAACGGTCAACAACATGCCGATGCCGCCCTGCTGCATCGCGACCGAAGTCAGGCCCGAGCTGAAGTTGCTGCCCATCAGCGTGTTCAGCAATGCCGAAGCCCAGAAGGCGCCTGCGACGGACAGGACGGTGTCGGTCGCGATCGCGATCATCGCAGCGAGCACCGCCAGCGAGAACATCGTACCGATCCCGTAGAGAAGCCACCGCTGGAACAGCGACTTGGTCGCGTCGAAGAGCAGACAAAGGATGAAGATGGGACCAAGACCGACGAAAAGCGCGAGCATCACGTTGTACATGAGCAGCATGGCGCCGCCGACCATGGCCGGTCCTGCGGTACCGACGCCCACCATCCACATCGCGCGGTTCTTTTCCTGGAAGAGATTGGGATCGTCCTCGACCTGAAGCGCGTCGATGCTCGACAGACCAAGCTGCATATAGGCGAGATTGCGATCGATCATGTCGGCAGGATCGTCGTCCTCGCCGGTCACCAGCTGGGTAACCGCACCTTTCAGATCGTCGTTGATGAACGTGTAGACGTTATTGCCGGCCGCAGCGAAGCTGGTCGCCGCAGCCACGATGAGCATGGCGCGCAGGGTCGTGATGATGAAGGCCATGAACGACTCGCGGCTCTGGCCGGTCACGAAGCGCAGCCCCTGGAAGAACACCCAGATCGTCATCAGCACGAGCGCGATGCCGCCGGCGTTGGTCATCGCCCGACCCATCATGTCGACGCCGAAGTTCTGGATCCTGTCGTTCAGATATTCGTAGATCAGGGCGTAGTACGCCAGATCGCCGATGGACGCCATCGGACGCAGCAGCCCATCCAGAAGATCCCCGCCCACTCCGAACACCATTTCCGACATCGTCCCGAACATATCCATCACCTTGTTGAATCGAATCCCAGGGGCTCACCGCATATCGGGACGCGTGGGGACAGGCCCCACGCGCATTTTACGGACCCGATTCAGTCCGTGAGCGAAAGCGCACCGGCGAGGATGAGGGTGTTCGTCATCGTGCTGAGCGGAGTGCTCTCGCCTTTCAGCGCGCGAACCGCCAGGGCCTTCTGCGATTCCTTCAGGACGTTGATGAGGTCGTCGTACATCTTCATCCGCTCCTGGGTCTGCTGATGGTTGGTCAGGATCGTCTGCAATCCATTCGTGGCGTTGGCCTGGAGGGTTTGCGTATCGCCCTGCCGATTTGTGCCAATGAGTCGGCTCGCCTGAGTATTGATCTCGGTCTGGGTATCGTTGAGCAGCTTGTTCATCGCATCGACCGAATCGTTGTACTTCTTGTTCTCGAGCACGACGATCATGGTGCAGATACGGCGCTGCTCGGCGATGATGTCGCCATTGGGATTGAGGCCGACGGCGGTGAACAACTCGCCGATCATCGAACCGCTGCCGCTGCCGCGGCAACGTTCGCTCACGCCTTCCATTTCGTTGCGCTTCTGGAATTGCGCAGCACCGAAGCTCAGCTGAGCCATCTGGAACGCTTGGCCTGGGTTGATGATCATGTCCGCGTATTGCTTGTAGTCCTGAGCCCGCTGGGTGTAGGTGTTCAGCTGGTTCAGGTAGGACTGGATCTGGGTGATGATGTGGTTGGGCATGTTGCCCACGTCGGTCACCGGGATGCCGGCGCCGGCGCTGCCGGTCATCAGGGCGCAACCGAGCGCCAGGCTGGTCAGAAACGGGGCCTTGCGAACTTTGCGGGATTGACGGTCGGTCTTCATCGGGCACCTCCGGTGTGTGTCTTGGGCCTGGTGGTTGGGGGTAATACGGTAAAGCTGAACGTATTTAGTATCCAATAGAACGTCTTGGAACGCGATTTCGGTCACAAAATCAAGCGCCTGCCGCCTGACGGCCGCTTCCGGCCGACTGGGCGGGGCGTTTGCCCGACCCCTTGCGGTTGGCGTAGAAGTCGTCGAGCCAGTCCTCGGGTTGCAGCTCGTCGGCCGGCACGCCCTTCTCGGCCGACTTGCGCTCGAGGACCTGGCGCAGGATCTCGATGTTGTCGGTCGAGGCGGAAATCACCGCCAGGGCGTCGTCCATGCCGCGCAGGTTGAGCTGGCAGACGCTGGACGCATGGCCCTGCTTGACCAGGAAACAGCGCGAACGCTCGTCGAGGCCCTTGACCACCTGGTACTCGGCGTCGGTGAGCTTGAGACCGTCGATGTAGTCCTCGCGGCTGGCGTTGGGGTTGGGCAGCAGGATCATGGTCGCGGTCTGCTCGATGAGCGCGGCCGAGATCGAGCTCTTGAGCGCGTCCTCGGGGCTCTGGGTCGCGAAGATGCCGAGGCCGTTCTGCTTTCGGATCGTCTTCTGCTTGTTCTTGGCGAATTCCTTCAGGCCACCCTCGCCGTCGAGGATCTTCCAGAATTCGTCCATGACGTAGATCAGCGGCCGGCCGTCGATCAGCTCCTCCAGGCGATGCAGGAGGTAGTTGATGACCGGCACGCGCACTTCGGGGTTGTCGATGATGTCGGTGTAGTCGAAACCGATGATGTTCGCCTTCTGCAGGTCGATGGTGTCCTGCGGGTTGTCGAACACCCAGCCC